>CALXON010000172.1 GCA_944389985.1 uncultured Spirochaetaceae bacterium
CCTGTGTTTTCTTCTGGTGCATTTGGTAGTTGCACTCTTACGATAGCACAGGAGGCTTTGTTTAAAGGGTTGAACCCCGTTTTACCGCACCACAAGCCCAGCTTGTGGATTTCTTTCATGTGTTAAAAACAGGAGCTCCACCATGAAGATGAGAGCTCCCTGTAGATATTCAGATCCTGTAGATCCTGTCCTTGTCCTCACTGTCCTGACGGAAGAAGACAGTAGTGAATCCTGTTGTCGCGATGAGCGTCGAGGCTGTGGCCTTCTCCAGCTCCCTTGATATCTCCAGAATCTCGTCCTTCGAGTTCTGGAATCTGACCTTGACCAGCTCATGGGCTGTGAGTGCCTCATCGAGAGCGTTGATCACACCCTCCGTAAGACCTTCCTTTCCGACATATACGACAGGATCGAGTGCCTGTGCCTTTGAGCGCAAGAACGCTCTCTGATAACTTTTAAGTTCCATATCCACCTTATCATCCATAGAGTCTGGAGACATCATTCCTTCTGATCTTAGATGTGCTTGTCATCGGAAGCTTGTCATTGACGACCATGACCTTGGTTATCCTCTTGTAGTGCTGGATATCCCGGTTGACCTGCTCAACAAGCTCATTCATGTGCCTCGTGATCGCAGCCTCATCGTTCTTCATGCTCTCACGGTAGTCATCGGAAGGACGGATGACGATCGCTATCCCCTCTTTCCTGAGACTCTCATCAGCCATGTATCCGATGACACAGACCTGATCGATCTCCGAGAAGAGCTGGAACTGTGCCTCGATCTCCTCAGGGAAGATGTTCTTGCCGCCTTCCGTGACGATGACATTCTTCGCTCTTCCTGTGAGGTAGAGGTAGCCGTCCTTGTCCTGATGCCCGACATCTCCTGTATTGAGCCAGCCGTCCTCGGAGAGAACCTCCCGTGTGGCCTCCTCGTTCTTGTAGTAGCCCTTCATGACCATCGGTCCCTTGATGAATATGAGACCGTTGCCGTCACTGTCAGGATCGACGATCTTCACCTCTTCCTCCGGGAAAAGCTTTCCGACAGACTCAACGCGGAAGGCATCTGAAGGATTGAGGTGCGTGACAGGAGACGCCTCTGTCAGACCATAGCCCTGCAGGAAGTCCAGACCGAGCTCCTGGAACATGCGGAATGTCGAAGGAGGAAGCGGACCGCCGCCTGAGATGCAGAGTCTGAGACCGTCAAGGGAGAGCTTCGAGAGTATTGAATGAAAGAGCCTGTGCCCTATGTTCACATTGAAATTCTGCTTCAGGAATCCGGACACACCCATAAGCGCCCTTATGATGCCATATACAAGAGCACCCTTCTTCCTCACACCACCCATCAGAGCTCCGATCATCTTGTTGTAGATCATCGGCACTGCCATGAAGACAGTCACCTGTCCTGCTTTCAGCTCCCTGATGATATGACTCATCGCAAGCTTTCTGCCAAATACCACAGCAGCTCCTGCGCTTATCGAGATGTAGACGACAGCCATCATGGCGTATGCGTGGCTGATCGGTAGGATCGCGTACATTACATCCGTCTTCCTGATATCCAGAATCGACTGGGTAAGGAAGCAGTCAGAGACAAGGTTGTCGTGAGTGAGCATGACGCCCTTGGGAGTTCCGGTTGTACCTGATGTGAAGATAATAGCAGCGACATCATCAGGCTTCTTCTCCGGCGTTCCTCTGAAAGCCCCGTGCATGTCATGAACGGAGACAAATCCATCGGCGTCATCCAGCGTGTATTTCGCCAGCCCGAGTCTGCCGTCCTTGTCAACGGACGCGGCGCGCTCTGAGTCAATGAAAAGTCTCGTGACCCCGCCGAAGGAGATGAAGTTCTCCATCTCATTGTCCTTGAGGGAGTAATCGAGAGGAACGACGATACCGCCTGCATAGATGATCGCAAAATACGCAAGTGTCCATTCAGTGCTGTTGCGCCCTGCGACAGCGACCTTCTCACCTTCTTGGAAACCATTTTCCTGAAGGTAGCCAGCGATCTCCTTTATACGACACTCGGCTTCAGTGAATGTAAGCCTGGTCTCGACGGGCTCGAAGGAATGGAAACAGAGCCGGTCCGGAAAACGCAATGCAGATATATGGAACATCTGATAGACTCTCGGCCATTTCCCTTCGAACTCCTTTCCTCTGTACTCATTCAGAAATGACCACGCATCCCGGTATCCGGCTTTCTTCATAACTAACGCACCACCTTATTCCACAAATATATGGAAAATCTACCATTTTCCAGCCAAGGAAGGAAAGAGGTATTACCTGCCTTCATACTCCTTTATGACCTCAAAGCGCTTGACCTTCTTCGTGCTTGTCATCGGAAGAGGTTTCTCTGAGATCGTCACCATCGTGATCTTCTTGTAGCTCTGGAGCTCCCTGTTGACCTCGGAGACGATCTCATTCATGTGCTTCTCGATCTCGGCCTTGTCATGTCCGGCCTTCTTCGCATAGCCCTCTGAAGGATAGATGATGGCCCTTATGCCCTCACTCTTCATCGCCTTGTCGATCATGTATGGAATTATGCAGATCGTGTCGATGTCATCATAGAGCTGGAAATGATCCTCGATCTCCTCAGGAAAGACATTCTTGCCACCTTCCGTGACGATGATGTTCTTCGCCCTTCCTGTAAGGTAGAGGTAACCGTCCTTGTCCTGATGTCCCACATCACCTGTGTTGAGCCATCCGTCCTCGGAGAGAACCTCCCTCGTAGCCTCCTCATTGTTGTAGTAGCCCTTCATGACCATCGGTCCCTTGATGAAGATGAGGCCGTTGCCCTCGCTGTCAGGATCAACGATCTTCACTTCCTCCTCAGGGAAGAGCTTTCCGACAGATGTCTCCCTGTATGCCTCGACAGGATTGAGATGTGTGATCGGGGATGTCTCCTTAAGTCCGTACCCCTGCACGAAGTCTATTCCGAGCTCGTTGAACATGCGGAACGTGGATGCCGGAAGCGGACCACCGCCGCAGATACAGATTCTGTTGTTCTCGAGGGAGAGATTCTTCAGAAGGAAACCGAACACCTTCTTTCCGATGTTCACTCCGAAGACCTTCTTCACGAAACCTGAGAAGCCCATCATCGCCCTTATGAGGCCATAGACGACAATACCCTTCTTCCTGACTCCCGCCATGAGCGCGGCGATCATCTTGTTGAAGAGCATCGGAACTGCAAGGAACATCGTGACCTTTCCGTTCTTCAGCTCCTTCAGGATCTGGGAGACGACAAGCTTCTTGCCGAACACGACCTCGGCACCTACGCTCGTTGCCTCGTAGAGGACTGCGAGCATCGTGTATGCATGATGGATCGGAAGGATCGCATAGAAAACATCTGTAGGATAGATGTGCATGTTTGCCTGTGCGAGATAGCAGTCGGAGACGAGATTGTCATGGGTGAGCATGACACCCTTGGGTGTTCCTGTCGTTCCCGATGTGAAAAGAATTGCTGCAGTATCGCTTCCCTCAGCCCTCTCATATACGAATTCAGGACCGTCCATGTCGAGCACGAAGGGATATGATGAGCCCGGCTCGAGTGAGAACTTCTCAAGCCCGATCTTCCCGTCCCTGTCTATAGCATCGATGCGCTCAGAGTCGATGAAGAGCTTTGAGACGCCTCCGAAGGATATCAGGGTCTCCATCTCACTGTCCTTGAGAAGATAATCGAGAGGAACCACTGTGGCGCCCGCATAGAGCACCCCGAAGTATGCGATGGCCCACTCAGGGCTGTTCTTTCCCGATACTCCTATCTTGTCTCCCTTCCTCACGCCCTTAGAGGCAAGGAACCTCGCGACAGCCTCGATCTTCTTCTCGGCTTCCGTATATGTGAATCTCTCCTCCACCGGGGAGAACGCATGGAAGCATGCATTCTCCGGATAGCGGAGAACGGAGATGTGGAACATTTCCTTTACGTTTGGCCACTTTCCCTGGAACTCCTTGCCGCGGAACTCATCAAGGAAGCTGTATGAGTCAAAATACCCTATGGTCTTCATATGAACCTCACTGTTTCTGACAAATTGAATGAAGATGTAATCATCAGATCATGGGTATTTTCTTCTTCAACGGAGGTGCAGTCAATACAGAAAAATCCCCATAAAGGGGATTAACCCATAGTAGATAATAACTATTGGCTCAGAAAGCACGCTCCAGAAGCTCAATATTCGCCCCGACCATGTCGGCAAGGGCTCCCCTCACGTTCTCCTCCGGGAAGTTCCTCCAGATCAGCACGACAGCATTCGAGACCTCAGCAGCAGGACCTGCGACAGGATTATGGACATTGTCTATTATGAGATCGTAGTCCGCACCTGCGGCATCGGCTATCTCTGACGGTGACATCTCAGCAGGACCGAATGATGCTGCGATATTCAGTCCAAGATCCTTCGCAAGCGGAAGGTGCATCGTATGGCAGAGCACCTTCAGCTCATCCAGTCCCTTCTCCCTGACGATCTCCCTTCCCCTTTCGATGACAGCTCTGTACTCATCTAGGCGCGGCTGGGTTCCCGCAGCCTCCGCGATCTTCATCACCTGTGCTTCGACATTCTCAAGGTTGTTTCCTGTGCTGATCCTCAGATCGTTCC
>CALXON010000173.1 GCA_944389985.1 uncultured Spirochaetaceae bacterium
GACTTTCCGCCAGTGAGCTGGTATTCAGGATAGACAAGCGCATCATGCCAAGGGAGAAACGGGGAAGAGGTGACTACTACCTCATGTGCGGGGCCTCAGCGGCATTCGGCTCGCTCTTCGGCTCTCCCGTCGCCGGAACCATCTTCGGTCTGACATTCGCCTCCCCTGACATCATGAGGCTGCCTGTGCTCTTTCCGTCCCTCATCTCTTCATACACCGCAGTCATAACATCCACACTCATCGGCATCCACAAGATGGTCATTCCACCGTTTGAGTCCCTTACGGTGACCATTCCGAATACATTCATCGTCATAGCTTTCGCATCCCTGATCGGATTCGGAGCAAGGGCGTTCGTATACCTTCTCGAGAAGTTCAAGAGCGCTATAAGATCCCCGCTTGCCGCGATACTCGTTCCGTCCACTACCGTGATGATCATTCTCGTCACGCTGTACGTTCTGAAAGGCAACAGGGATTTCAGCGGACTATCGCTGAATCTCCTCTACTCCGCAATCGATGGACGTGGAGTCCCGTTCTACGCGTTCATCCTGAAAGCTGTGCTGGTATTCATGTCGATCGCAGCAGGGTTCACAGGAGGAGAGGTCGTTCCGCTTCTCGTTACAGGAGGAACGTTCGGATACACATTCGCATCTGTATTCGGACTGCAGACAGGAGCATTCGCGGCTCTAGGAGCGATAGGAATGCTCGCAGGCGGCTCAAACCTTCCCGTAGTCTGTTTCGCCCTCGGTCTCGAGCTTTTCGGCTATGATGAGCCGATGCTTCTCTTCCTTGCAGTCGCCTTCGCCTACATAGCCTCCGGAAGGGAAAGCATATACCAGCATCAGAGAACAGCACTGCCCAGGCACTGATCGGTTTCCAAAGTCCAGCTATTATGGTATTTTATCTCCGCCATGGACGATAACAGAATACGCAACATAGGCATCATGGCCCACATTGATGCCGGAAAGACGACAACAACGGAGAGAATCCTTTACTATACAGGTGAGAACCACCGTATCGGCGAGGTCGATAACGGTGAGGCCACTATGGACTGGATGCAGCAGGAGCAGGACAGGGGCATCACCATAACCAGTGCCGCAACCACATGCTACTGGCGCGACCATCAGATAAACATCATCGACACTCCGGGACATGTTGATTTCACCGCGGAGGTTGAGAGAAGTCTCCGTGTGCTTGACGGAGCGGTAGGCGTATTCTGCGCTGTCGGCGGCGTTGAACCACAGACAGAGACAGTGTGGAAGCAGGCGGACAGATACAACGTACCCCGCATCGCATTCGTCAACAAGATGGACAGACTCGGTGCTGATTTCTTCCGTGTCCTCGAGGATATGAAGAAGAAGCTCGGAGCGGAGCCGGTTCCTCTTTTCATACCTGTCGGTTCAGAGAGCGCATTCTCTGGAGTCATCGATCTGATAAAGATGAAGTATCTTGTCTTTGATCCTGAGGATGAGGGCAAGACGATCACTGAGAATGAGATTCCTGAAGCAGAGAATGACAGAGCCTCTGAATGGAGGGAGAAACTCATAGACAGCGTCGCATCATTTTCAGACGAGATCATGGAGCTCTTCTTCGATGGTCAGGAGATTCCTGAGGAGATGATCAGGAAAGCGCTGAGAAAGGCAGTGCTGGACAGGGCGCTCCTTCCTGTATTTGTCGGATCATCACTGAAGAACATCGGAGTACAGACACTCCTTGACGGCATCGTTGATCTCCTTCCGTCCCCTGCTGAGGCCGAGCCTGTTGACATCATCAACGTTAAGACCGGTAAGGAAGACAAGCTGCAGCACAGTGCTTCCGGTCCGCTTGAGGCACTCATCTTCAAGATCCAGGTCGATCCTCAGGCAGGTCCTATGTGCTTCGTCCGTGTCTATTCAGGTGTCCTGAAGAAGGGAATCGGCGTATACAACATCACGAAGGGAAAGAAGGAAAGGATAAACCGCCTTCTCAGGATGCATGCTGACAGACCTGAGGATCTCTCAGAGCTCCGTGCCGGTGACATCGGTGTGATCATAGGTTTCCGCCTTGCACAGACAGGTGACACGATCGGAGAGGAGAAGCATCCGTATCTTCTTGAGAGGATGCAGTTCCCGAATCCTGTGATCTCCGTTGCGATCGAGCCTAAGAGCACGGCTGAGATGGACAAGCTCAGGAAAGCTCTTGAGATGCTGGCGATGGAGGATCCGACATTCTCCTACAAGGATGATCAGGAAACAGGTCAGCTTGTCATCTCAGGTATGGGAGAGCTTCACCTCGATGTCCTCGTGACGAGGATAACGAAGGAGATGAAGATAGAAGCGAGGGTCGGCAATCCTCAGGTCTCCTACAGGGAGTGCATCAGAGGAGAGGCATCCGGCGAGGAGAAATTCGAGAGGACGATCGCAGGAAAGGAGAATACGGCAGGACTTTCGATCACTGTCCGTCCGCTTCCTCCCAAGAGCGGCAATGTGCTCAAGATCTCCGCGAACACCAGGGATATTCCAGAGGAGATCATCGAGGCGATCAGGAACGGCATCAACGGAGCGTTCTCCGGCGGCATAAAGTTCGGTTATGAGTGTACGGATATCGAGGCTGAGGTCACTGCCATCGACTATGACGAGAACACCTCCACTCCGTTCGCATTCACATCCTGTGCGGCAATGGCTTTCGACAGAGTCGCATCGGAGGCGGGAGCGGTGCTCATGGAGCCTGTGATGAAGGTCCAGGTCTCGGCACCGTCTGAGTATATCGGAGATGTCATCTCCTCCATAACACAGAGAGGCGGTATCGTACTTTCAATGGAGTCACGTCCTGGAGCTGATCTTGTCACGGCAGAGGCTCCTCTTGAGAAGATGTTCGGATACACTACAGTACTCCGCTCATCCACGCAGGGACGTGGAACGTTCAGCATGGAGTTCTCACACTACAGCGAGAAGAACTGACGGATACAGTATCATTCATAGGGCTGTTGCAAAAGTCACAGAGGCTTTTTGAACAGCCCTGTTTTTATATAATATAAATACCGTTTTCATTATTTTTTACTTAGTGTTTTATATTTTATCCATATTGATTATTAACCATACATATATGGATATACTAACCAATTCAATATCATAACATGTAAGTGACAAATCATTCTGCTTATGAGATCATACAGTCATGCTTGAAGAAAACACACTCGCTCCTGATTTCACACTGCCGGATCAGGATGGAAAAGAAGTAACGCTATCATCATACAGAGGACAGAAGGTCATACTGTACTTCTATCCCAAGGACAACACTCCGGGATGCACGAAGGAGGCATGCTCACTCAGGGACAACATGCCAGGCTTCGGTGAGGTGAATGCCGTTGTGATCGGAGTCAGCCCTGACAAAGCTGAATCACATGTGAAGTTCCGTGACAGATTCTCCCTGCCGTTCACACTGCTTTCGGATCCTGAACACAAGGTCATGAAAGCATATGGCGCATATGGTGAGAAGATGCTCTATGGAAAGAAGACAACGGGAGTGATCCGTTCGACATTCCTCATCGGTGAGGACGGAAAGATCCTCAAAGTCTGGAAGAAGGTCAATACAGCAACTCACGGCGAGGATGTGAGGAAGTACCTCACATCACTCACCTGACAATCAGTTCCTGAAGCTGTGGACGGGGGCCGGGATCCGGCCTCCGCGGGCTATGAACTTCTCTGAGGAGAATCCGTTCACGGCCATGATGGGAGCGTAGCCGAGAAGACCGCCGAAGTACGCGGTGTCCCCTACTTTCTTGCCGTATACAGGAATGATCCTGACAGCAGTGGTCTTCTGGTTCACCATGCCTATCGCCATCTCATCTGCAATTATTCCGGAGATGGTGCTTTCCGGGACGTCACCTGGTATCGCGATCATATCAAGACCGACTGAGCAGATGCAGGTCATCGCCTCAAGCTTCTCGATGTTGAGAGCTCCCGCGTTCACTGCGTTGATCATTCCCTGATCCTCACTGACAGGTATGAACGCTCCTGAAAGTCCTCCCACATAGCTTGACGCCATTATTCCACCCTTCTTCACCTGATCATTAAGAAGAGCAAGAGCTGCTGTCGTTCCGGGAGCTCCTGTGCGTTCAAGCCCCATTCCCTCAAGGATATCGGAGATGGAGTCTCCTACTGCCGGAGTCGGGGCAAGGGAGAGATCAACGATACCGAAAGGTATGTTCATCCTCTTTGAAGCCTCCTGGGCAACAAGCTGGCCAAGACGGGTGATCTTGAATGCTGTCTTCTTTATCGTCTCGGCAAGCACACCGAAATCAGCATCTGGAACACTCTCGACAGCATGCTTGATGACACCGGGTCCGCTGACTCCGACGTTTATCACGGCATCGGTCTCCGTCACTCCGTGAAAAGCACCTGCCATGAAGGGATTGTCGTCAGGCGCGTTGCAGAACACGACAAGCTTCGTGCATGCCGATGAGTCTGTGTCCTTTGTCAGCTCAGCGCTTCTCCTTATGATCTTTCCCATGAGGGCCACCGCATCCATGTTTATGCCGACCTTGGTCGAACCGAGAGCGACAGATGAGCAGATACGCTCTGTTGATGAGAGCGCCTCAGGTATGGACTCGATGAGAAGTCTCTCAGCCTCAGTCATACCCTTCACAGGAAGAGCTGAATAACCGCCGAGGAAGTTCACACCGACCTCACATGCCGCCCTGTCCAGAGTCTTCGCGATCTTCACGAAATCATCGGTGGACTTAGCTGCTGCGGCACCTACGATTCCGACAGGCGTGACGGAGATTCTCTTGTTGACGATCGGAATGGCGAACTCCCTCTCTATGTCCTCTCCTGTCCTGACAAGATTCTCAGCCTTCTTCGTGATCCTGTCATATATCTTCGTACATACGGTGTCGATGTTGTCAGACATGCAGTCCAGAAGCGAGATACCCAGAGTGATCGTCCTGACATCGAGATTCTCCTTCTCGATCATTGAATTGGTCTCTATGACCTCTGAAAGATTTATCATCTCATATCCTCTGCATGCTTTCGAAGATCTCCTCTCTCTGGAGCTTTATGATGCATGCCATGCTGCTTCCAAGCTTCTCCAGTTCCTCGGAGAGAGTCTTGAACTCTTTCTTCGCATTGTTCGTATCGGTAATCATCATCATGTTGAAAAAGCCGTCAACGATCGTCTGGCTTATATCCAGGATATTCACGCCATTATCTGCAAGATAGGTGCAGACACGGGCGATGATGCCTACCTGGTCCTTTCCTACAACGGTTATTATGGATTTTCTCATACCGTTGATGATAGCCGGAAAAGACAGAGTGCTCAACGCGGCGGAAAGCGATTGATTGTATAAGGTAAACCTTGTAATGTGTTTGCGGAGATAACGATGACCAGTCTTCTGCTAGCGATAATCTACATCTCATTCATCAGTCTGGGGCTGCCTGACGCGCTTCTCGGAGCCGCCTGGCCTTCGATCTATCCGGAATTCGGTATTCCTGTGTCATACGCGGGAATAATATCGATGATCATTGCAGCTGGTACGATTGTCTCAAGTCTCCAGAGTGACAGACTCACACTGAGGCTCGGAACGGGAAAGGTCACAGCCATCAGCGTGGCCGTGACAGCCGTGGCCCTTTTCGGCTTCTCTGTAAGCTCCTCATTCTGGATGCTCTGTCTCTGGGCCGTTCCATATGGCCTCGGAGCAGGAAGCGTCGATGCCTCCCTGAACAACTACGTCGCGCTGCACTTCAAGAGCCGTCACATGAGCTGGCTGCACTCGATGTGGGGAATAGGAGCGTCTACAGGTCCATACATAATGGGATGGGCGATCGCAGGTGGCATGAACTGGACAGCAGGCTACAGGATAATCTCAATCCTGCAGGTCTTCCTCACAGCCATCCTGTTTATCAGTCTTCCGCTCTGGAAAGGAAGAAGTGCGTTCACGGGAAATACAGAGAGGAAGAAGCCTTTATCACTGAAGGAGATACTGTCCATCCCGGGTGCGAAGGAGATAATGATCTGCTTCTTCTGCTATTCAAGCCTTGAACAGACAACGGGACTCTGGGCGAGCAGCTATCTCTCGATATGCAGGGGCTTCACCCCGGACAGGGCCGCCTTCTTCGCCTCTATATTCTACATCGGAATAACCGCAGGACGTATCCTGAGCGGATTCATCACATTCAGGATGAGCGATACTGCGATGATCAGAATGGGACAGGTCCTGATCGCAATGGGTATCATCACGATGCTGCTTCCGCTCGGAGCTGTCACCTCTGTCGCAGGATTCATCCTGATAGGTCTCGGCTGTGCTCCTATCTATCCGTGCATCATACATTCAACTCCGGCCATATTCGGAGAGGAGAACTCACAGGCCGTGATCGGAGTCCAGATGGCCGCAGCATACACAGGCTCATGCATAATGCCCCCAGCTTTCGGACTCATTGCCGGGCATATCTCTGCATCCCTTCTTCCGTTCTATCTTGGAGTCTTCCTCCTTCTCATGATCATCATGCACCTTTCAGTGACAGGAAATCTGAAGAGAAGAGGCCGCTGATCCGTTGACAATCCCCCTCCATTAATCAAAAATACGCTCGGAGACCTTCATCCCACCGACGGAGTGTGATGATGTCTGTTATCCGGAACAATCATCACATCTTTAATGGAGTGGATCCCTATGTCGGAAAAGAAGGAACAGGGAATCGGAGGATATATTGTCTCCATTCTCAACGGAATGGCCCAGGGGCTTTTCGCATCGCTCATCATCGGACTGATCATCAAGCAGATCGGAACATACACATCTGTTGATTTCCTCGTCACAGCAGGAAGTTTTGCACAGGCAATGACATGCCCCGCGATCGGAGTCGGTGTCGCGAGGGCTGTAGGAGCGCCGAATCTCGCGCTCTTCGCAGCAGCTACTGCAGGAGTCATCGGAGGAGGAGCGATCTCTGGCGGAACCATAATCTCAGGAGAGCCTCTCGGCGCATGCATAGCAGCTCTTGCAGGAGCGCTTCTCGGAAAGGTCACTGCAGGAAAGACGAAGGTTGATATCATTCTCGTGCCTATGGCAACCATCATCGGAGGAGGAATCACAGGAGTGATCATCTCCCCTGTCGTAGCGGCACTGATGACCGGTCTCGGAGCCTTCATAAACCATCTGACAACGCTCTATCCCCTTCCGATGGGTATTCTTGTTTCAGTCGTCGTCGGCATGATCCTCACACTGCCAATATCGAGTGCGGCGATCTGCATCTCCCTTGGACTTTCAGGACTTGCAGCAGGAGCAGCCTGCGCGGGCTGTGCCGCACAGATGGTCGGATTCGCGGTGTCGAGCTTCAGGGAAAACGGAACAGGTGGACTCATAAGTCAGGGAATAGGAACATCGATGCTTCAGATACCGAACATCTGGAAGAACTGGAAGATCTGGATCCCGCCTACTCTCGCGTCTGCAATAACAGGCCCTGTATCCACATGTCTTTTCAAGATGACCAACAACGCATCAGGAGCGGGTATGGGTACAAGCGGACTTGTAGGACAGTTCAATGCCGTGGCAGAAATGGGAACAGGGGCACTTCCTGCCATAATCGTGACTCATTTCATCCTTCCGGCAGTCCTGTCCCTTGTATTCAGTTCATTCATGAGAAAGAAGGGCTGGATAAAGCCCGGAGACATGCTCCTTCAGGCCTGACCACCCTTCTTCATCATCTTCCTGAATCTGAGTGGCGGTATCCCCTTCTTCTCCTTGAAGATCCTGTCAAAGGTCTTCACGCTGCCGAAGCCTGCGGATACCGCTATGTCACTGATGCTGTCATTCGTCAGCACAAGCTCCTGCTCAGCGATCGCGACCCTATAGGCCGTGAGATAGGAATAGAATGTCATTCCGGTGTATTCACGGAAGATACGGGAGAAGTATGTCGGAACATAGTCCGCAACAGCCGCAGCACTTGAGAGGGAGATATCACTGGCGTAATTCTCACTGACGTATGTGAAGACCTTCTCGATTCTCTCCATGACCTTGCAGTCTGAGACCGGGGATGATGAGGAGTCCTGTACCTCTCCTGAATACTTCAGGAAGAGGGAAAGAAGCAGGAATGTGCCTCCCCTTACAGCAAGCTGGTATGCGGCATCATCAGAATCTCCGTTCTGTTCAGAAAGCCAGAGCAGGACATCCCTGAAATCCTTCATGGCCTCTTCAGGCCATCCTTCCGTGCTTCTGGATGATGTACGGAGTTTTTCCGTGACATCCTTCACGAGATCAACTGAACAGCACGCTCCGGCGAGGATATCTGAGGAGAATACGATCCTTGTCAGAAGGGAATCCGGGGAAGGAAAATAGTAGTGTCTGTCCCCTCCTGCCACAATTATGGCATTGCCTTCACTTACAGTGTATTCCCTTGATTCGACAAGACATCTGAAGCTTCCTCTCGATGCGTAAACGATCTCATATTCAGAGTGCCAGTGCATGGGAACTGCGGGAATATGGCAGTCCTTCTGGAGAATGTAATGAAGTCCTTTCTCTCTAGCTGTGATACTCAATGATGCAAACATACTTCACCCTCTCTGGGATGCCTCAAATTACCATTTAATCTCGGATAATGCAAGCGATTCGGGCCAAAATCCAACACTGTGTTCAATTTTCAGCTCTTCACAGATTTCAGTGCCTAAGATATATTTCTGAAAAATGGGAAGAAATCTTATTGCCGGTGATATCCATGGACAATATGGTCTTTTGATGGAAGCTCTCGAGAAGGCTTCATTCGATCCTGTCTCGGATACCCTGTATTTCACAGGAGACCTGGCAGACAGAGGCAGCGGATCGGCACTCGTCATACGCTTCCTGATGTCCCTTCCCAGCTGCCATGGGGTTCTCGGCAACCACGATATCTGGCTGGAGAACTACCTTCTCGATGATGCGATGCCTGCCATCTGGCTCGACATGAACGGCGGAAATATGACTGTCGCATCATACATGGAGAACAGGATCAGCAATGAGGAGAAGGCACTTCACGGACTCTGGCTGAGGAACATCCCCCTCTGCATACACACCAGCAAATACATCATCACCCATGCTGGAATCCCTCTCGGTTTCGATGAGGATGACATCATCATGACGACACAGTCACTGAGAAAGAGAGGGGCCTCCATGAGTGTCCGTGAAAAGGATTTCATGTGGGACCGCGGGTATATAACATCCGCCCTGCATTTTGCCGAGACTGGCCGGATCCATAACCATGACAGGCTTCCGATGTCCACTGAGAAACGCATCTTTGTCGGTCACACACCCCTCTCAGAACCCTTCGTATCCGAACGCTACAGACTGGTCGCAGTCGATACAGGAGCCGGTCACACGGGGGGACATCTTACCGTGATGGATATGGATACGCTTGAATACTGGGAATCCTCGAGAGTCCTCTGATTTCTGGAAAATTAAGAAAAGCACAATAAAACAGCCGCAAAATACAATAATTATGTTGAATTATAAGAAAAATCAGATTCGGTGTAACTTTGTATCCGATCTGATGTTTTTGTACGTCTTAACAAAAACACTTGAATTTTGACCAGCATGAGTTTATTGTCTAATTACGTTACTGAAAGCAACGAGATGGATTTCATCGACTATCCCCTGATTAATGCGAGTGCTGCCCCTGCTGGATGAGAGAGGGGCAGTTACTTTCAGACTCCATATCTGTCATTGACACTTTTCCGCTTACTGTAGTAGACAGGAAGCGGAGGAGTCTTTATGAGAAAAACAGCTGTTCTTATTCTTATGCTTTTCTCGCTTGCTGCACTCTCCGCAGCATTCGATCCGACTGTGAGTGACGGCCTTTTCTATGGCCGTAATGACTATGAGGCTGACAAGGCCTATCTGGAAAAGGCACTCAGTGAAGATGATGGAACTGACCGTGCCGCAATACTCTGGAGGCTTTCAAGAACCACGCTCTATCTGACAGATGGCATAGACAGAGGTGACAAGGATGCATGCATTGCAGGCTACAGCGAGAGCGAAAGCTATGCTGACCAGTCACTGGCTATAGAGGAGACTGCGGATGGCTACCACTGGAAGGCATCTGCCATAGGCCGTATCGGGCAGGTCAACGGACCATTGAACAGCCTGTCGAAAGCCAAGCCGATGCTCAGACTCTGTGAGAAGGTGCAGAATGATTTCAATGCGGACATGTCTGACTGCTGGTATGTCATGGGTCTTCTTTATAATCAGCTCCCTGGAACTCCGATCTCGTTCGGCAACGACAACTATGCGATCAGCTATATGAGAAGATGTCTCGACACCCAGGATAACGTGAACAGACTCAATCTCACGAACTACCTTGAGCTTGCAGAGCAGCTTGCGGACAGAAACTGGAATGCCGAGAAGAGAGCCAAGGAACTGGACAAGATGAAGAAGGACTATGACAAGAACACTGTTCCTACAGAGAAGATGAAGTTCTATGAAGGACAGAACGGCAGGAACGGCAAGCCTTTCTACTCCACTGTCGAGCTTGGTCAGTTCTCCGATGCTCAGGAAGCTGTCATGCTCTGCCAGTACGCGCTTGCAGTATATAATCTCAAATCCGATCCGCTCCCTGCCGATACAGCCACAGCAGAGAAGATCGAATCATTCCTTGATGGAATTCTGAAATAAGTGGGGCAATACAGCATCACAGGGGCCGCAGCGATGACTGCGGCTTTTTCATTCCATAATCATTTCAATCTTTTTGAACTGTTATTTTCTTCAGTTATAAGAAAATAAAAAATTATCTGAATATTTGACAACAAACGTGTTGACAAAGCTCTTCATTTCTGAGATATTCTTGACCGTTGAAATTGCTTGGTGAACGCCATGCTTTCCAAGAATGGTGGAAGTAGTTCAGCGGTAGAGCGGCAGATTGTGGATCTGCTTGTCGAGGGTTCGATCCCCTTCTTCCACCCTACTACCTCCCTTGGAGGAAGCGCTCTTAGCTC
>CALXON010000174.1 GCA_944389985.1 uncultured Spirochaetaceae bacterium
ACCATCATCACCATCGAGATGGCTGCAGCCATCATGGAACGGGTTCCAGATTCCGCTATCGCCAGATTCATGAGCAGAATGGCAACAACCAGAACTATTATCTGCAGTACGGCATGTCCGTGTTTCATAAGGCAATTATTTCACAGAATCGGAAATAATAATACCCTCAGATCTTCCTAAGCACATAGAGATCGGTTCCGTTGTCACCAAGCACTCTTGTAGATGGAACGAATCCCCTTCCCATGAAGAGAGGAGGAAGTGCTATGCCGGAAGTTCTCAGAACGGCTCCGGACACTGTCAGATCAAGCGTATCGTGCGCTACAGAACTGTATGCAGGCCACAGATCTCCGAGATCTTCCCGGAAGATATGTTTCTCACGTCTTGTGATCCTGTACACCGAATCAGGATCGGCATGCGGAATACGGAGCATCCTGTGCCGGCCAGTGTTGACCTCATTCCTCTCCTGATACTCCAGCACGAGCATCTCCTCATCCGACTCAACAGACCAGAAGACAGCTCCGTCTGAAGAAGGGAGATGTCTGAATGTTCCATGCTGCAGAGTGTGCCTGTGTTCCTTGTAGAAGGCAACCTGGTCTTTTATCACGGCAAGTTCCTCAGATGAGAGATTCAGAAGATTCAGCTCATAACCGAGGACTCCGAAGCATGCGACATTGAACCTGTCCTCTATTGAGCTTTTCCGCAGATTCTGATGATTCGGCGATGCAGTCACATGATTCGAAAGTGATGAGAGAGGATACCCTCTGAGTGTCCCGTGCTGTATCATCATCCTTTCATGAAGATCTGTGTCATCACTTGTCCAGCCCTGAGGAGAGAAAGCGAGCATTGCCGTATCAAAACGATTACCTCCTGAAGCACAGAACTCAAAGAGAATGTCAGGAAATGCCGTTGTCAGTCTATCAAGAAGGGAATAGAGCCCCAGAATGTATCTGTGGAAGAACTCCCCCTGACATCCTGCGTCAGGAGAGGATGTGAAGTAATCGCTCATATTCCTGTTCGCATCCCATTTGACATAGTCTATGCCGGATGAGAAGACGGAGGACAGAGTCTGGAAAAGATAATCTGTGACATCGCTTCTGGAGAGATCCAGAAGATACTGATGACGTCCGGGAGAAGGCCTTCTGCCAGGTATCCTGACCATCCATTCAGGATGAGTCTCATAGAGTGCGGAATCCTCTGACACCATCTCAGGTTCCACCCAGAAGCCGAACCTCATTCCAAGTTCATGGATCTTTCCGGAAAGCCCTTCAAGTCCCGATGGAAGCTTCTCCCTGTTCACGATCCAGTCCCCGAGTCCGCGGGTGTCATCAGATCTCCTTCCATACCAGCCGTCATCAAGCACAAAGAGCTCCATGCCGGCCTCAGCTGCTGTGGACGCAAGCTCAAGAAGTTTCTTTTCAGTGAAGTCAAAATATGTGGCTTCCCAGTTGTTTATAAGGACAGGTCTGTCTCTGAAGACATACCTGCTCTTCTCGACATGATTCTCAATGAACCTGTGGAAAGAAGTGGAGAGTCTGTCGAGGCCGGATGCAGAGTATGACATCATGGTCTCAGGGCTTCTGAATGACTCTCCTGTTCTGAGCACCCAGCCGAAGCCGAAAGGATTTATCGATGTAAGAACGCGGCATAATCCGAACGGTGACACCTCCACCCTTTCCTGATGATTGCCGGAGTATATCTGGTTTATGGCTATCGCCTCTCCATGGCTGTCATCCGTTTCCGGGCGGGCCAGGATGATCAGGCTGTTGTGCTCACTTGACGTGAAGCCCAGCTTGCTGTCTATTGCAGTCAGACCCGGAGAGAGTTTTCTTCTGTGCTCCATCCTCTCTCTGGCCCAGGCGCCATCATAGGAGAGAAGCTCCCACTCCGGATCCGGGAGATCCAGCATGAGGGATGATACAGTACGGAGATTAAGCTCACTCTCCATAGAGTTACGGATCTCCGCAGACCTCAGAATGACATCCTCTGCCTCATACGCCGTATAGCGGAGGATGATGAATACAGGAAGGACCTTGTCCCTGAGCGTTATCTCAAGGGTCTCTGCCCCTTCTCCTGATACTCTTGGAAGCACATCATAGTCCTTACATTCAAGTATCCTGTATGAGTCATAGACAGGATCAAGGGTTATGAGTCCCCCGTCATACTCTGCGATGAGGGCACTTTCCCTGGTGTCTCCCTTGCCGGGAGTTGAATACTCCAGAAGCATTCCGCTCAGGAATGTGTACTGGTGCTCCTCATCGTAGTATGTTCCATCGCCCAGCCTCACATCCTCTCCGCCACGGATGAGATCAAGACCATATGAGGATGGTACGATGTATCCTCCGTAGAACACATGTTCCAGATGTCCCAGCGGGGATACACGCATCATATAGGAGCTGTTCTCTGTCGAAATGAAAAACCAGTTATCCTTTTTCTCGATCATATGTCAGCTGTTCATTGCATCGAATGCGGAGGCAAGATCATTCTTCAGAAGCTCGAGATCCTCAATACCGGCATGAACTCTTATAAGAGAGATCCTGTCATCGGGAACAGGCGTTCCCGGGCGGAATGCCGTGGCATTGGGGTCTATGAGGCTTTCATAGCCTCCCCAGCTCACCGCTCTCTTGAAGTACCTGACGCTGTCGGTGAACTTCTTCACATCATCCAGCTTCCTTGTCTTCAGGCGGAATGAGAACAGACCGCTTCCTCCCCTGAGCTGCTTCTTCGCCAGTTCATACTGCGGGAATGAAGGAAGAAGAGGATAGAGAACGGTCTCGACCTCCGGACGGGCTTCAAGGAACTCAGCCAGTCCCATCGCATTGCGGTAGTGTACGGGCATGCGGACTTCAAGGTTCCTGAGATTCCTGAGTATGAGCCAGGCCTGCATGGGATCAGGGACAGGACCGAGAGGCATGAACTCGGTATTGAATATATGGGTTATGTCCTCATCACTGCCCATGATCACTCCACCCACGATGTCAGAGTTGCCACCGAAGTACTTCGATGCACTGTGGACAACGATATCTATTCCCATGTCGATCGGGTTCTGGAAGATAGGTGTCGCCCATGTGTTGTCGATGATGGTCTTGATGTGATGGCTCTTCGCAAGCTCCGCGACTTCCCTCAATGGCTGGAGCTTGAACGTGAACGTGGCAGGACTCTCGAGGTATATGACCTTCGTGTTCGGTCTTATTGCCTTCTCAAAGTCCTCGATGGAAGTTCCCTCGACAAATGTCACATCGATACCGAAGCGCTTTAGATATGTGAGCATCATGTACCGTGTCCAGGAGTATGAGTCCTGAACGACAACACAATGATCACCTGACTGGACCTGACTGAGCAGCGCACATGAAATCGCAGCCACCCCGCTCGATACGAGCTTCGCCCTCTCCGCATGCTCCAGAGCGGCAAGCTTCATCTCACAGAGATTGACCGTCGGATTGTTACCTCTTGAGTAGATATAGCTGTGCGCCTCATCGGCTATGGCCTGCTGGAATTCATCAAATGAGCCGAAACAGAAGATCGATGTCTGGAATATGGGAGGAGAGACCGCATTACCGGGCAGGTCATGCTCCCCCATATGCAGAAGGATATCACTGACTTCACGATTCTTGTTTTCCATGATCAGCCTTTCACTCCTCCGTCTGTAAGACCTGCGACTATGTACTTCTGTCCGATACCGAATACGATCATCGTAGGCAGAAGTGCAACCACGATTCCTGCTCCCATGACTCCCCAGCTTATTCCTGTCTTCGAGATGAAGGAGTTCAGTGCCACAGGAACTGTCATCTTGTCACTGGAACTGAGTACCGTGACAGCTATGAAGAGCTCGTTCCATATGTTGATGAATGCAAAACAGAATATGGCTGCCATTCCAGGAAGCGTTATCGGAAGAATGACCTTCGTCAGTGCCTGCAGCAGATTGCATCCGTCGATCTTCGCCGCCTCCTCAAGGGACGCCGGGATCCTGTCAAAGAAGCTCTTTCCCATGACAGTACAGAACGCCACGACTGTCGCGACATACACAAACCCCAGTGCTATCCTGCTGTTCACCATGTGCAGTGCCGAGAAGATCGTGAATATCGGTACCATGATGATGAAAGTCGGTATCGTCTGTGTGAAGTACATTCCGAGCTCTATCGCTCCCTTCGCCCTTCTGTTGGTAAGTCTTGAGAGCGCGAACCCTGCGAGTATCGACACGATCATCGCTCCGAATGCCGCCGAGAGGCTTATCAGAAGTGAGTTACGGAAGTACATCCCGAAATTACTGAAGCTGAAGAGCTCCCTGTAGCTGTCAAAGCTCGGCTTCTCCGGCCAGTACTTCAGAGGGAATGTATATATCTCTGTTCCGGCCTTGATGCTTGTGACGAAGATCCAGAACAGCGGAAGAAGTGCGGCTATGAGAAACAGTGCAAGCAGGATGGTCCTCGCCACACTCATTGCGATTTTCTTGTTTCTGTTTATCATATGCTATCCTCACTTGACTTCGTGATCCTCAGATAGATCACGGAATATACGAAGAGTATCAGCATGATCACTACTCCGAATGCTGATCCCTGTCCGTAGTCGTACTGCTTGAATACCTCGTTGATCATCTGTGTCGCCAGTATGTTCGTACTGTTCACAGGTCCTCCGTTCGTCATCGCGTAGATGATGTCCGGATAGT
>CALXON010000175.1 GCA_944389985.1 uncultured Spirochaetaceae bacterium
GAGATGCTCAAGGCCCATCCCGGCTGGGGTGAGCAGATCCTCAACTACCTCTGGGCTCTTGATATCACAGATATAAACAGGGTCGAGGTCAGGACAAACGACAATGGTGAGGATCATCTGAGATTCACCCATATCTATGTCAATGACAAGAGGGCAGAGGGATACGCGCAGATGTTCCAGGGTGAGAGCCTCTCGCTCAGAAGACTCACTGTGATGGGATTCGCATTCTTCGAGGCTTTCATCACGGGGAAGACTCTGGTCATCGATGACTTCGGACAGCTTCTGCATCCGGACATTCTCTGTCATCTTGTTGAGATCTTCGAGAACTGCGACAAGGAAAGCCAGATGCTCGTCGTGGACTGCAATCCGTCCCTTCTCAAGGATGGACTTCTCAGACGTGATGCTGTATGGTTCGCACAGAAGGATCAGGAGAGCTCGACAGTCTATTACTCACTCTCCGACTTCAAGGGAGCCCGCGGCAAGATACCGACATCGAGAAGGTACATGCAGGGCGCGTTCGGTGCTCTTCCGATCACAAGCGAGTTCTACTTTGTGCATGACGGTACTCCTGTAGAGCCGGAAAAGAGCGAGGAGGGTTCCAATGATTAAGCGCAGGAAGAATATAACGACACCTAAGCGGACACTGCTTCTTGTATGCGCTACTGAGGCTGAGGCTCTGTACTTCTCCCAGATGCGCAAGGATTGCAGATATGTGAACCTCACAGTTCTTGCGGCTCCTAACGCAAAGAACCTCAAGGCCATCATCGATTTCACGGCAAAGGAGCGCAACCACGGCAAGTTCGACTCTGCATGGGCACTCTTCGGTTTTGATGATGTCTCCACGAGCGTTGAGGAGATCAGGGAGATGGATGAGTATGTCCAGAAGAAGAAGGTGAGACTCTGCTGGTTCAATCCGTCCTTCGAGCTCTGGTTCATCATGCACCTCGGTGCTCCGGGATCATTCGTCAGGGATATCACTCCGCTGAGAGGAAAGCTTCAGGAAGCGCTTCCGGGCTATGAGCTTACTCCTGAGTACCTGCTGACAAAGGGCCTCAATATGCATATCAGGCTCTTCCCGAGACATGCTCAGGCTGATCTCAACGCGAGAAACTACAACACAGTGGCGAAGGCTGCTACCGGGCTTGAGGCTACTACCATGCCTCTTCTCAACGAGGATATAACAGCAATCTGCGGCAGTGCGGATATGTCGCATAACCAGAAGGTGAGAAGATAGGAATGGAGGCAGTCCCTCTTCTCTTGAGCCTGATAGCTCTGGCGATCGTGAGCATGGATCTCGCGCTTGCGATCGTATGGAACAGAAGTGCGCGATACACATGGTCGCGCACATGTATTGTATTCACGGCAACGCTTCTCGGAGCGGTTGTCGCATTCGCACTTGACCAGTACTCCTATCTGGCATTCTCCGGCACGGCGAGCCGGATACTCCACTTCATATGGGAGCTGATTCTGGTTGCGGATTCGGCATTCATTCTCGCGATGCTGCCGTTCTTCGCATCATGGATCATCGCAAGGCCGATGTCTGCATACGAGAAGGCGTTCGCCATAATAGTGGCATCCCTCTATCTTGCAGATTCTGTCGCATGGCTTTTCGTCCCGCATCAGATCTTCTCGATCCTGCAGTACGTTCTCTGGATGGTTGTCGTCATCTACTGTATCGCCATTATGTTCGGAACCTGGAAGTCGATCGATGACAGATCTGTAAGGACCATGTGCTTCACGCTCATAGTCATCTCATTCTCGATGGTTCCGGTGATCCTGCTTGCCATGATCTTCCGTCAGTTCAGGGAGCTCTCGATACCGATTGTCTCACTCGCATACACCATCGCGATCCTTGTCTTTCTATTCATCGCCATCGCAAGATCGGAGAAGAAAGAGGAGGAGAGCGAGGAGGACAGGGCTGTCTCATTCCAGAAAGCGATGGAACAGTACCATATAACGGAAAGGGAGGCCGAGGTCATAAGACTGATCAAGGACGGACTGACGAACAAGGAGATCGCCTCCGAGCTCGATATCTCGGTCAACACTGTCAACAATCATATCGCCAACATCTTTTCCAAGACGGAGGTCAGAAGCCGCATCGATCTTCTGAATCTCCTTCAGGAGGCATCCTGGTGATCATCTACAGATACTCTGTGCCCCTCAGATGGTATGAAGGGGTGTATCAGGACAGGAAAGCGCCCTGCAAGGCCGGGCGTTCTTTCACACTTACACACAAGGAGGGAAGCAGGAAGTGCGCCCTCCTCATCCATGGCTATACAGGATACCCGGGGGAGATGGTCCGTCCTGCGGAGGATCTTTTCAACATAGGGTATGACATATACTGCCCACGTCTTCCCGGGCATGGAACGACAGGAGAGGATTTCAGCAGAAGCCGTAAACGTGACTGGACGGGTGTGGTGGTCAATGCCGCCAGAGAGCTGAGGGAGAAGTATGACACCTTCTGCATAGTAGGGCATTCGATGGGAGGAGCTCTTGCTGTGATAGCAGCTGAGGAAGCGGGATGTGACCGTCTTGTGCTGGCAGGTCCTGCTGTCGGATACCCAGGTCAGAAGCCCCCTGTTCCTATCTTTGTGATGCGCCTTGCGGCTCTTTTCACAAAAAGGAAGAGAACCAGCTGGCACTCCGATCCGGAGTATGTCATGTATTATGAGAATGCTCCCGCCGATGATGAGTACCTTGGTTCTGAGTACTGGTCATGGCTCTATCCCAAGCAGATTCTGGATCTTGTCCTGCTGATGAAGGAGGCAAGGGCGATGATTCCATCCCTTTCTGTTGACACTCTCACAATCTCAGGCGGTAAGGATACGATCATCGGAGAACAGTCCTCATCGTACATAGCAGAGACCGGAAAAGGAGAGAACAGACATGTCTCGGTTCCGGGATGCACGCATTACATGTTCTATGACAAGGACAAAAGTGCCGAGAACGAGGCTGTGAAGGCCGTCACGGACTGGCTCTCAGCGGAGTGATTGGTTGCCAATCAAAGCCAAAGATAATACTATAGACAGCTGACATTTCAAGGAGATTGCCATGGACGTCCGCGTTCGTTACGCCCCGTCCCCGACAGGGCTTCAGCATATCGGGGGAGTGCGTACAGCACTTTTCAACTATTTCTTTGCAAAGGCTTCCGGAGGGAAGTTCATTCTCCGTGTCGAGGATACCGACAGGGAAAGATATTCGGATGAGTCTCTTGAGGATCTTTACAGTACTCTGGACTGGCTCGGCATCAAATGGGATGAGGGCCCTGTCGTAGGCGGCCCATATGGCCCGTACATCCAGTCGGAGCGTTTTGACATATACAGAAAGTACGCTGAACAGCTTGTCGCTGAGGGTAAGGCATATTACTGCTACTGCTCACCTGAGCGCCTTGAGGAGGTCAGGAAACAGCAGGCTGAGTCGAAGAGCGAGTATCAGGGATATGACAGACATTGCGCGAACCTCACAGATGAGGAGAGGGCGGAGTATGAGGCGAAGGGCATAAAGCCGGTCATAAGGTTCCGTGTCCCCACAGAGGGCAAGACCACCTTCCATGATATTCTGATGGGTGACATCACAAGACGTAACCGTGATATCTCCCCCGATCCGGTGCTTCTCAAGAGCGACGGTTTCCCGACTTACCATCTTGCGAATGTCGTCGATGATCACCTGATGCATATAACACACATAATGAGAGCTCAGGAGTGGATTCCTTCAGGACCGCTTCATGTGCTTCTCTATCAGGCATTCGACTGGGAGATCCCACAGTACTGCCATCTGCCGATGGTCATGGGCAAGGACGGACAGAAGCTCTCGAAGCGTCATGGCTCTACTGCTGTCCGTGACTTCCGCGAGAAGGGATACCTTCCCGAGGCCATCATGAACTATGTCACGCTTGTGGGATGGTCACTTGACGGCTCGACTGAGTTCTTCTCCAGAGAAGACCTTGAGAAGTGCTTCTCCCTTCAGGGCATACACAAGGCTCCTGCAGTCTTCGATTACAAGAAGCTCGACTGGTTCAATGGCCAGTACATCAGGGCCTGTGACAATGACAGACTGACATCACTGATCACACCGTATCTCCAGAAAGCCGGATATGTGCACGATCCGCTTACTGAGGATGAGAAGAAGCTTGTCGGTGATATTGTTCCTCCAGTCAGGGAGAGACTCAAAGTCCTTTCCGATGTTGTTCCGCTCACGGCATTCCTCTTTGAGGACAATCCTGTCACGGACAAGAGCGTGTACATCGCGAAAGGCTCTGATGAAGAGAGCACTGCGAAGGCTCTCAGAAGAGGCAGTGAGATCCTTCTTTCCGGAATAAAGAACGGAGAGGATCAGGAGAAGACAGAGGAGAAGCTCTCAGCTCTCGCTGCGGAGCTCGGCGTGAAGGTCAACGGAGTATTCCAGCCGATTCGCGTTGCGATAACGAACTCAACGGTATCATTACCGCTTTTTGATTCTATAAGACTACTGGGGCTTGATGAAGCTGAGAAGCGACTTATGCGCGGCCTCAGATTATTTGAGGAGAACTGACATGTCAGAAGCAGTAACAATGGATAAGATCGTTTCACTGTGCCGCCGCCGCGGCTTCATCTTCCAGTCCAGTGAGATCTACGGAGGACTCAACGGAGCTTATGACTACGGCCCGATGGGTGTCGAGCTGAAGAACAATATCCGTGACTTCTGGTGGAAGGAAATGACCCAGATGCATGACAACATCGTAGGCCTTGATGCCTCCATCCTCATGCATCCCCGCGTATGGGAGGCTTCAGGCCATGTTTCCAACTTCACCGATCCGATGGTTGACTGCAAGGTCTGCAAGTCGCGTTTCCGTGCTGATCAGATCGATCTCAATGCTCCATGTCCGGTATGCGGAAACAAGGGATCGTTCACAGAGCCTAGGAACTTCAACCTCATGTTCCAGACACATATCGGAGCGAATGCGGACGCGGCGTCTATCGTCTATCTCAGGCCGGAGACAGCACAGGGTATCTATGTGAACTTCAAGAATGTTCTCCAGTCATCCCGCGTGAAGCTTCCGTTCGGTATCGCACAGGTTGGCAAGTCCTTCCGCAATGAGATCGCGACAAAGAACTTCATCTTCCGTTCCTGCGAGTTCGAGCAGATGGAGATGCAGTTCTTCTGCAAGCCTGGTACGGACGAGGAGTGGTTCCCGTACTGGAGAGAGCAGAGAATGGAGTTCTACAAGAAGATGGGTATTCACCCTGATCACCTCAGATGGCACCAGCACGGACCGGATGAACTTGCATTCTACGCAAAGGATGCCTATGACATCCAGTTCCTCTTTCCGATGGGCTGGCAGGAACTTGAGGGCGTTCACTCCAGAACCGACTATGATCTCACACAGCACGAGAAGTTCTCAGGAAAGGATCTCACATATCTTGATCCTGAGACGAATGAGAGATACATCCCATACGTCGTCGAGACATCGGCAGGTCTTACAAGGAATGTGCTCATGGCACTTTCGGATGCATATGATGAGGAGGCGACTCCGGAAGGTGATGTCCGCACTGTCCTGCACTTCCATCCAGCCATCGCTCCTGTGAAGGTCGCTGTCCTTCCGCTTGTGAAGAAGGATGGACTTGCTGAGTATGCCACGAAGCTCGAGCATGATCTCAGGTCTGACTTCTATACATTCTATGATCAGAGCGGAGCTGTAGGCAGAAGATACAGAAGAATGGACGAGATCGGTACACCGTACTGCGTGACAGTTGACTACCAGACACTTCAGGATCAGACAGTCACAGTACGCTTCCGCGATTCAATGAAGCAGGAGCGCGTCTCTGCTGACAAGCTCTCATCCTTCATCCACGATGCGATGAAGAACTACAGGAGAGGAGAGTGATGAACAGAGGTCTCCAGACTCTTATCGACAGGGGATTCGTCAAGGACTGCACCGATTTTGACGGACTTTCCGATCTCATGGACAAGGGCCCTGTCACTTTCTACTGCGGTGTCGATCCGACAGGACCTTCACTTCATGTCGGTCATATCGTTCCGTTCTTCGCCATGCA
>CALXON010000176.1 GCA_944389985.1 uncultured Spirochaetaceae bacterium
AATGAACAGAGAATCATCGATATAATAAAATCACTCAATGGCGCGGGATACGGGGAAATCTCAAGCAAAGTTCCTGAAATGAAGCCGAATACGCTGCGCCGCATACTCCGGCATCTTCAGGAACTCCGTATCATAGAAAAACATGGAGAGGGGAAAGGTACATGGTACTGCTTCAGACGGTCCTGAACACGGTCTCATCATAGCCTTTTCCAACAGCATTCCTCGCGGCTGCCATGACAGACTTCGCATTTATGAGCACAATACCGCGGACTGTTCCGTTCTCAACAAAGACAGTCACTCTGGAATCAGACCCTTCAAAGACATTCTTCTCACCTGTCATAGATCCAAGAGAGGCGACATCAATTCCACCAACCTTGAGAAGAGCCGATGGCTCTGACGGGATATACGGAGTTGTATCTCCGTTGATTACGGCAGCAGCTTTCATTCCCATCTCACGGGCATGCATCGCAAGTCCGAATGTCCTTCCATCAAGTTCGACAGCATCGCCTGCTGCGAGGATATCAGGATCGGACGTACAGAGACCGTTATTGACGACAATGCCCTTGTCAGTCACTAGTCCGGCATCCTCTGCTATTGTCTTCTCACATCTGACACCTATCGAGAAGCATATGACAGCTGCAGGAACTGAAGTCCCGTCTGAAAGGTACAGGAGAGTGTCATCCGCATGATCTGCAGAGACTCCCGCAAAAACCTTCACCCCACTTCTCTCCAGACTCTCCTGAAGCATCCTCGCCGAATCCTCATCAAGCTGTCTGGAAAGAATATATGGTCCGTTCTCTATCACACTCACAGGAATGTGGAAGGACTGGGAAACCGAATACGCGAGCTCAAGTCCGAGAAGCCCTCCTCCGATCACGGTGAAGCTGTCAGCAGAAAGCAGAGCCGTGCGCAGATTCAGCGCATCATCCATTGTCCTGAGAGAGAATATGTTTCCGGTCCTCCCCTCAAGAGGGAATGAGAATGCATTGCTACCTGTGGTGATCACAAGCTTGTCATAAGGGACCTTCTTCCCATCCTCAAGAACGACTGAATGCCCTTCCCTGTCGATTGACGAGGCCCGGTCATGAATAAGATGGATACCCTTCTCCTCATACCATGCGGCAGGATGCATGTAAAGCGATTCAGGTTCCGCTCCTGCGATGACCTCCTCGATACGCATTCTGTAATATGGAAGATGGTTCTCCCCTAGTATCAGGGTGGTGTCCCAGTCCTTTGCAAGTGAGGAGGCTGCCTGCACACCGGCAATGCCTCCTCCTATGACAGCAATCTTTCCTTTCATAGGAAAATGATATCACAGATCCTCAATTCTGACCGTAATATGCGTTTGCTCCATGCTTACGGAAATAGTGCTTGTCCATGATCGTCTGCGGGGCCGGAGCCGCATCAGGATTTATCTCCAGAGCCCTTGCCGCCATCTTCGCGACCTCTTCAAGGACAACTGCATTGTGCACAGCCTCGAAAGAATCCTTTCCCCAGGAGAACGGTCCATGATTCACGCAGAGCACGGCAGGAACAGCCATCGGATCCCTGTCGCGGAATGTCTCTGCTATGACAAGTCCTGTGTTCTTCTCATATTCCGTGTTGATCTCCTCCTCAGTAAGTGCCCTCGCACATGGAATCGGGCCATAGAAATAGTCGGCATGAGTTGTACCGAAACACGGTATGTCCTTACCTGCCTGAGCCCAGCTGGTGGCCCACGATGAATGGGTATGCACTATGCCTCCCACTGAGGGAAAAGCCTTATACAGCACAACATGTGTAGGTGCATCACTCGATGGACGGAGCCGGCCCTCGACCACATTTCCATCAAGATCGAGGATCACGATATCATCAGCAGTCATCGTCTTGTAGGACACCCCGCTCGGTTTTATCGCGATAAGCCCCTGTTCCCTGTCGATCTCGGAGACGTTTCCCCAGGTGAAAGTGACAAGCCCGTATTCCGGAAGCATCAAATTAGCTTCAAGAACTTTCTCCTTCAGATCCTTCAGCATGATCATTCCCTCCCCAGATGCTCAACGGCAGCTCTTTCGATCGCAAGTCCCTCATGGTACCTTCTGAAGAACTTGTTGAAGCCCTCTACATCAGCAGGATCAGGTTTGACGACACTGCTCTCAGCAGAGGCGAACACATTTTCCGAAAGATAGTCACTAAGGGACATATCATTATGGGAAAGATAATCTGCAAGAAGCGCTATTCCCCAGGCTCCGCCCTCTCCTGCTGTCTTGAGAACACGGCATGGAGTCTTCGCAGCTGCTGCCATGATACGCTGCCCGACAGAGGCTGTCTTGAAGAATCCTCCGTGTCCGGAGAGCATGTCGAGTCCTACGCCTTCCTTCTCGAAAAGGATATCCAGACCTGTGCGCATCGCACAGAGTGAGGTGAAAAGCTCTGCCCTGACGAAGTTCGCGAGGTTGAATGCCGCATCAGGATGACGGACGAAAAGCGGACGGCCTTCGGAGAATCCTGTGATGTGTTCCCCTGATATATACCCGTAGCTCAGAAGTCCGCCGCAGTCAGGATCTGCCTCAAGCGCCTTCTCAAGAAGCGTGTCATAGAGCACAGGCTTCCTCACATCGAATCCCAGAGCCTTAACGACCTCTCCGAAAAGCGAGAACCATGCATCATAACCACCTGTACAGTTATTGCTGTGGGACATCGCGACAAGACGTCCGTCCGGAGTTGTCACAATATCGAGAGCCGAATAGGCCTTTGAAAGAGGCTTCTCGAGAACGATCATCGCGAACACGCTCGTACCTGCAGAGACATTGCCCGTTCTGGGAGCTACAGAGTTCGTAGCCATCATTCCCGTTCCGGCATCTCCTTCCGGAGGACAGAGCGCGCATCCAGGCTCAAGATCCCCGTCCTCATCAAGGAGGGCTG
>CALXON010000177.1 GCA_944389985.1 uncultured Spirochaetaceae bacterium
CTGTCCCCATGTTCTCAGTCTGATGCAGTTGTATCAGTGAAACTTGAAAAGAATATATTGTTTATGCCGGCTCTGTCCGGTATCGGAGGTTGTATGAAAAAGACATTGGTAGTCCTTCTTGCACTTATGCTCTGTCTTTCCGCTTTCGCAGGCGGTGAGAAAGAGTCTGCTGGAAATTCTCTTCGTTTCATGTGGTGGGGTGGTGATGACCGCAACGCTGCCACGATCGATGTAATGAACAAGTACATGGAAGAGAATCCAGGCGTATCAATCGCAGCTGAGATCAACAGTGATTCAGGATATGTCGACAAGGTCGCAGTCATGCTCGCAAGCGGAACCGCACCTGACATCATGCAGCAGAATGTTGATGCTGTTCCTGATTTCGTCTCACGCGGAGATTTCTTCGTGGATCTCTACCAGTATCCTGAGCTCTTCGACACATCGACATTCGATGCGAACTTCCTCGCAAGCTTCGGCACGTTCGACGGAAAGCTCCTTGCTGTTCCTACAGGTATCTCCGGTCTTGCAATGATCGCCAACAACGAAGCCGCAGAGACCTGTGGAATCGATCTTACGAAGCAGATCACATGGGAAAACATGCTTGCTGACGGTGCGAAGCTTCATCAGGAGCACCCTGATTACTACTACCTGAACGTCGATACGAAGATCCTTACAGAGTATGTCCTCAGACCATATCTCAGACAGATCAGCGGCAAGGTCCTCATCGACAACGAGACCAAGGAGTTCGGTTTTACACGCGAGACTCTCGTCGAGGCTCTGACATTCATCGATCAGTGCTACAAGCAGGGCGTGTTCCAGCCGGCACAGGAGAGCGCCACATTCTGGCAGCAGATCCAGAACAATCCTAAGTGGATGGAAGGCAAGTTCGTATTCGGTTTCGCAGCAACATCCAACGCGAACCTTCTCATGACAGCCATTCCTGACGGATCATTCACTGCAGTGAAGATGCCTCTCGCCGAGGACAGGGTCAATGACGGATACTTCGTTGATACACCTCAGTACATGACTGTCTACTCAAAGTCAAAGAACGTGGAAGAGGCTGTGAAGTTCCTTAACTACTTCTACAATGATCCAGAGGCTCAGGAGATTCTCCGTGACGTCAGATCCGTTCCTCCTACAGCAGCTGCCAGAGAGGTCTGCGCAGAGCTCGGAATCCTTGATCCCGTCATCATGCAGGCTGTCTCCTATGCAGAGAGCATGAACGGAACAACTGACAAGGGTCTCTCAACAAGTCCTGAGGTCATCCAGATCCAGCAGGATGCCATCGAGAGCATCGCTTATGGAACAGCAACTCCTGAGGAGGCTGCTGACAGGATGATCACACTTCTCGAGGACTACGTCTCAAGAGTCTGAGTCCGTTACGGTGGTTGAGTGGCCCGTGGTGGCCACTTGACCTTTTTTCATTCAAATTACCCGGAGGTCCGCTTATGGCTTCGACCACAGCTATCAAAAAGGGTGGATGGCACAAGAGAAACAGGACAGGTCTGTACTATGTAAGCATCTGGCTTATCGGATTCGCACTGTTCCAGCTGTATCCCTTCATCACATCGCTCTACTATTCATTTACCAATTACAGCATTTTCAATGCTCCTGAAGTAATCGGTTTCGATAACTATAAAAGACTTTTCACGATTGATCCTGATTTCATGAACTCAATGAAGGTCACAATCGAGTATACCTTCATCACAGTTCCCGGAAAGGTCATTCTCGCCCTTCTCATCGCTCTTCTTCTCAACAAGAAGCTCAAGGGTGTGAACTACGTCAGGACAATCTACTACATACCATCCCTTCTTTCAGGATCGGTCGCTGTATCGATTCTCTGGAAGGTTCTCTTCATGGATGACGGATTCATCAACAATCTTCTCACTGCAATCCATCTTCCATCCGTTTCATGGCTCGGATCGACACATACGGCACTTCTCACGATCTGTCTTCTTGAAATCTGGCAGTTCGGTTCATCGATGGTTCTCTTCCTCTCCGCGCTCAAGCAGGTTCCTGTCTCACTCTATGAGGCTGCCCTCATCGACGGAGCGAAGAAGGGTACAGTGTTCTTCAAGATCACATTCCCGATGATCTCGTCTGTCGCGTTCTTCAACATCATCATGCAGCTGATCCAGGCTCTGCAGAACTTCACGTCCGCATTCGTCGTCACGAACGGAGGTCCTTCAAAGGCCACATACGTCCTCGGCATGAAGCTCTATACAGATGCGTTCAGGAATTTCAACATGGGATACGCCTGTGCCACATCATGGATCATGTTCATCATAATGCTCGTGATGACTCTCGTCCTCTTCGCCACATCGAAGAAGTGGGTATATTACGACAACTGAGGAGGACTGTATGGTAACGACACACAAAGAGATAAAATCAACGGTAATGTACATAATCCTCGTGATCGTGGGAGTTGTGATGCTCTTCCCTGTCTTCTGGATGCTTCTCGCCTGTTTCAAGACAAACAACGAGATCTTCGGAAGCCTGAGCCTCCTCCCGTCATCATGGAGCTTCGAGGCGTTCGCGAAGGGCTGGGAGACGACAGGAACATTCACATACACAAGATATTTCAGCAATACATTCCTGCTTGTCCTTCCTACTGTTCTTCTCACGATTGTCTCATGCTCACTTGTAGCATATGGATTCGCGAGATTCGATTTCAGGGGAAAGAATGTCCTTTTCATGATCCTCATCACGACGCTCATGCTCCCGAACTCCGTCATCATCATCCCGAGATACGCTCTTTTCAACAAGCTTCACTGGCTTGACTCGTATCTCACGTTCTGGATGCCTGCGCTCTTCGCATGCTATCCGTTCTTCGTGTTCA
>CALXON010000178.1 GCA_944389985.1 uncultured Spirochaetaceae bacterium
CATTATTTCCTCGGATTCTTTGATGTTCTCTGCAGGGATATTGAGCGTATGACAAGGGCATATGACAAGGCGAATTCCTCTCCTTTAGGGGCTGCTGCGATCACTACATCCGGCTTCCCTGTGGACAGGGACAGGGTCGCTGATCTCATGGGATTCTCGTCAGTCATAGAGAACTCGTTTGATGCTATCGGTGATATTGATTACGACACCGACACAGCAACAGCTGTCATGATTGCCGCTGTTGATATCGGGCGTGTTGTAACGGACATGGTTCTCTGGGCTACAGAGGAGATGAACATGATACGCATTGCAGATGGCTACATCTCCACCAGCTCGATCATGCCTCAGAAGAGGAACCCGATAGCCCTTGAGCATCTCAGAAGTTCTCTTTCGATGGTGAAGGGCATGTGCGCGACTGTCATCGACGGCTATTTCAAGAGTCCGTATGGAGACATCTCTGATCATGAGGACATCGATCCTGTCATGGTTCAGGCCCTTGAACTCTTCATCAAGAACATAAGGATCCTCAGAAGTGTCATCGCAACTCTTGATGTGAACAAGGAACTTCTTGAGAAGCGCGCTCATGAAAGCTTCTCCGTAGTCACGGAAATGGCTGATACGATTGTCAGGATAACACCGCTTGCTTTCAGGACCGCACATCATATAGTGGCGACACTGGTCAAGGAAGCCGAGGCGAAAGGCTATAATCTCAAGCAGATTGACGAGGCTTTCTTCCGTAAGGTCTATACAGAGGTCACAGGGGAGGAGTTCTCAGGAGATTTCCAGCAGATTGCCTTGAGTATGGATCCCGTACACTTCGTGAAGATAAGGAATGTATATGGGGGTGTCGGACCGGAAGCCATGGAGGCCATGATCAGAACCTCGGAGACCAAGCTTGATAAATGGATCACCTGGATTGACGGTACGGAGAAACATCTGGATAATGCGATAAAAAAACGGAAAGATGCTGTAGAATCAATATATAAATAAACAGCAATCAAGGTATTTTATGGCACAGACTCTTAGCGATAAGGCTTATTGTGGAATAAAGAAGCTGATCAAGGAAGGGAAATACCTCCCGGGTATGCCCCTTCCTGAACAGGAGCTTTCAGATATTCTGGGAATGAGCCGCACACCCATCAGGGAAGCTTTGCAGAGGCTTCAGGAAGAGATGATCGTGGATGTCAAACCACGGATGGGAGCTGTAGTTGCGACTCTTGATCTCTCACAGTTATGCAACCTTTATGAGGCAAGGGAAGCTATAGAGGGAATGGTCGCGAGACTGAACTGCCGTAAGACAAATAATGTCAGTGTATATCGACAGCTTCTTGCCGATTATACTGAAGTCCAGAAACTGCCTGATGAAGAGGAGCGGAGGGTGGCGTTCGATGAGATAAATGACAGATTCATCTCGACTCTTGCCGCGGGATGTGTGAACCCTTTCCTGGCGAAGCTCTATCTTTCGATTCAGGAAAAGGTCCACTCACTTCACCGGGTCTCACATCTTATTCCCATCTTCCCTGATATAGGAGCGATGGAAAGGATGAAGGTCCTTGAGGCTATAGCGGACAAAGATGAGCAGAGAGCTGAGGATCTGGCAAGATATCGTATAAGATGCTGCTTGAAACGTATTCTTGATGCAGCCATGCCACATTGAGGAATTAGGAGGATCACAAATGGACGAATTAGAGAAGAGAGCGCTTGAGTATCATTCAAGGGACGGAGTGCCTGGAAAGGTATCGGTCGTTCCGACAAAGCCATGTGCAACGGCAGATGATCTTGCGCTTGCATATACACCTGGAGTTGCAAAGCCCGTACTCAAGATCGCCGAGAACAGCGAGGACGCATACAAATACACGTCAAAAGGTAATCTCGTGGCTGTCATCTCGAATGGAACTGCGATCCTCGGCCTTGGTAACAGAGGTGCGCTCGCATCGAAGCCTGTTATGGAAGGAAAGGGTGTTCTCTTCAAGAGATTCTCTGATATCGATGTCTTTGATATCGAGGTCAATGAGAAGGATCCTGAGAAGCTTGTCGACATTGTCGCAGCGATCTCTCCCACATTCGGAGGAATTAACCTTGAGGATATCAAGGGACCCGAGTGCTTCTATATCGAGAGAGAGCTGATCAAGCGCTGTGACATCCCTGTGTTCCATGATGACCAGCATGGTACAGCAATCATTGCCACCGCAGGACTGATGAACGCTGCCGAGATAACAGGACGCAAGCTCTCTGACATGAAGGTCGTCGTCAATGGCGCAGGTGCTGCAGGAGTCTCCTGTGCGAGAATGTTCATCGCAGCTGGCGTGAAGAAGGAGAATGTCATAGCACTCGACAGCAAGGGCGTGATCTACAAAGGCAGGGAGGGACTCAGTCCTGAGAAGGAGGAGCTTGCTGCCGATACTGACAAGAGAACACTTGCAGATGCTGTGAAGGGAGCAGATGTCTTCATGGGTCTCTCTGTTGCGGGCTGTCTGACAAAGGATATGCTCAGAAGCATGGCTGACAATCCGATAGTGTTTGCGATGGCCAATCCTGATCCCGAGATCACATACACAGATGCCATGGATGCACGCTCCGATGTGATCATGGCGACAGGGCGTTCAGATTATCCGAATCAGATAAACAATGTGCTGGGCTTCCCGTTCATCTTCAGAGGAGCTCTTGATGTCAGAGCATCAAGAATCACAGAGAACATGAAGATGGCTGCGGCAAAGGCTCTTGCCGAACTTGCTCATGAACCGGTAACGGAAGAGGTGAGAAAGGCATATGGTGGAGAGGACTTCTCCTTCGGAAGGAACTACATCGTACCGAAACCGTTTGATCCGAGAGTTATCGAGTATGAGGCGGTTGCAGTTGCAAAAGCCGCAGTAGAGGACGGTGTGGCAGCTCAGCCCATAACAGACTGGGAAGCATACAGAAAGTCACTCAAAGAGAGAATGGCGAAGTACTGGAAGTGAGATGAATGCCGCTACGGTCTGGAGATCAGCTGTAGCGGCTTTCTTTCCGGTGCTATAATCCTGAATATGGACAGCATGAATTATGCAGAGAGCCTTGCCAGAATGGTGAGGTGCATGACTATAAGCGAGAAGGGGAAGAGTGCCAGTCCCGCATTCTATGAGATGAAAGCGGTGATGATGGCATTGTTCCCTTCTGTTTTCTCAACCCTTGAGTATTTCGATTTCTCAGGTTCCATGATGCTGAAATGGAAAGGCCGGGACAGTTTAAATCCTGTGATGCTCATGGCCCATCAGGACGTTGTCGATGCAGGGGATGGCTGGAGTCATGATCCGTTCGGAGGCGAGATAGCAGATGGACGCGTATGGGGCCGTGGCTCTCTTGATACCAAATGTTCCCTTTTTGCGATATTCCAGGTTGCAGAGGAGCTTATCAAAGAGAACTTCGTTCCTGCTCACGATGTCTATATAACATCATCGTGTGATGAGGAGGTTGGAGGAACTGGTGCACACTCAATTGCTGATTACCTGAAAGAACGCGGGGTGCGTTTCTCTCTCATCCTTGATGAGGGAGGGTGTCTGAAGCGCAATCTCTTCCCTGATTGTGACATGCTGTTTGCAGCCATCGGCTGTGGGGAGAAGGGAAGTGCGACATTACGTCTTACGGCAAGGAGCATAGGTGGTCATGCGGCGAATGCCTCTTCTGACAACCCTGTCCTGCGTCTTGCAAGATTCATCTCATACCTCGATACAGGATCTGTTCTGGGATCATTCAGGAGCCCGACTGCAGAAGAGATGCAGAGACGTATTTCAGAATTCACAGGAAAAGCACCAGAGAATGCCGATGACGGAGTGTCGGTCTCATACACGATGATCCAGGGTTCTGACAGTCCTTCGAAGGTCCCTGAGGAGGCTCATGTCATCATCAATGCAAGGTTCCCGGATGCATATACCCCGGAAACTCTTTGTGAGAAGATCACATCCCTTGCTTCCCCTTACAGCATAGAGGTGAAGCTTGAGAACGGAAGGAAGGCAAGTCCTGTATCATCATATGAATCTGATTCATTCAGGTTCCTTGAGAAAGTTGTGGCGAAGGTCTATCCGGAAGCAATTCCCGTTCCGTTCATACTCGGTGGGGGAACGGATTCTCGGAACTATTCAGAGGTTTCCGATGACATCTACAGATTCCTCCCCATGATAGTAGAACCTGATCAGCAGAGAAGGGTACATGGAATCGACGAGAACATAACCATAGAGAGACTGGGAGAACTTGTATCATTCTTCAAGACGCTGATTTCAGATCTGGAATGATGTACGCCCAGGCGGAATCGAACCGCCATCCTTCCCTCCGGAGGGGAATGCACTATCCATTATGCTATGGGCGCTTAGGGTGTTATATAAGATTATGTGAGATTATATAGCAATATGTAATTAAATAGCCACCGCTTTATCGGATATTTTTCGCACCATAGGTCTAATAAAATCCCAATTTAATCCCAGTATTTTTTTTTACTGGGATGAAATCTGTATTTTGGTCAGTCAATCACTTTCTTGAATCTCATCTAGAAGATCCCATATGCTCATTCCGGGAGGGAAGCCCATCTGTTCTTCTTTGAGATTTAAGTCCTGCATAACTTGTCCTATGTTTTTCACATACGCATATGATTCTGTTTTCCTATGTATCATTTCAGCAAGGTAACAGATGATAACCATTATGTTGTAAAAGCCATCAGGTTTATCGAGGTTGAACAGCCTCTGATATTTAGGTAATGCGATCTTTTTCGGGTAAACAAAATTACCGAATCGTTCTATACCGTAGATCCTGTTATGGTGTGCGCATCTGTTACGCACCTTAGAGAGTGTGCGTATCCATGTCTCAAGAACCTTCTCTGATACTCCAAAATGTGATGCAATCTCTTTTTTGTCTGAGAGCTTCACATAATCTGCGAACCATCTGGACACCTCTCCTATACTCATAATCTCAACCATCATCCAGATAGGAGGGATCGGGTTCTTGTACCTTTTATGGAACAAACGTATGAAATCGTCTTTGGAATGGCAATCATCTTTCTCAAGTTTTTTGATTGCCTCAACAAATTTATCGAGACTGCACCCAAAGTTATGGAAACTGTATGGAAACGGTCCTTGGTTTTTTTGCAAGCGTATATGCAAAGACGGAACGAAAAGCAATCTCAATATATCCGATGGTGGCGAATGTAAGCGATCTGATAACAGTATCGCCAAAGTATTCTCTTTGTATTTCTCCAAATGATGTTCCTGTTATGAACCTGTGTGTAGGGTAGCAGGAAGGGTCATAATGTCTGAACCAGTATCCTTCCAGCCTATAGTAGTTGTTGAAGAGCAGAATATCCCTCACAGTCTTCTCTGGGAGATTTTCAGGAAAGATCATACCCCTCGATTTCAGGATAGAAATTTGCTCTTCTATTGTTATAGCCGGTTTAATAAGGCTCTATACAGAAAACTGTGGGAAGCAACAAAAGATAGATAAGGGAAAGCAGACAAAGAAGGGTTTCATCCTGTAATGTTTAACTAGCAAACCAAC
>CALXON010000179.1 GCA_944389985.1 uncultured Spirochaetaceae bacterium
ATACTCCGCTCATTCCCGTTCATCATCCTGATGATCGTGCTCATGCCGCTTTCGCGTCTCATAATCGGAACGAGCATCGGAACGATGGCAACGGTTATTCCTCTCTCCATAGCAGCCGCTCCATTCGTAGCGCGTATCATCGAGTCTGCGCTCAAGGAAGTCGATCCTGGGGTTGTCCAGGCTGCCAAGGCGATGGGATCCACAAACTGGCAGATCATCCTCAAGGTGCTCATCCCGGAGGCCCTGCCATCGCTTGTCTCAGGCGTGACGCTTACGATCATAAATCTCATCGGATACTCCGCAATGGCGGGAGCTATCGGAGGAGGAGGCCTTGGAGACCTTGCTATCAGATACGGTTACCAGCGCTTCAGCCCCGCGTACATGGTGTGCGCTGTCGTCGTCATCATCGTCATGGTTGAGCTCATACAGTTCATAGGCGACAGGATAAGCGCAAGGCTTATCGCAAAGAGGTGAGATGAGGGCTGCTGCGGCAGCCCTTATCTATTCAGTGCAAGGGTTACTGTTCCGGATTCCTTTCCCTCATTGATCAGGAAGCCGTATTCGAGGCTGTGTCCATCTTTGATATGGAAATCATTGTGATTACCGTCAATCGTGTTCAATGCGGCTCCGGTATCTCCTGAGTATACGAAGCGGAACCGGGTATCAGTGCTGCCGAAATCACCGGAGATGGACTTTATGCTTCCGATGTCTTCCTTTTCCCTGAAGTTCACCGGAACGATCCAGTCATCTGGGCCGAAGCTGAGGGTAATCTTATTATCATCTATCTTCGGTGTTAAAAGCTCTTTCTCCTCAGCTGTGATCTCTCTCAGGATCACTTCCTCGCCGGCCCGTTCGATTTCTTTCTCTCCGGTACTGATGCTGAAGACAGCAGGTGATTCCAGCTTGCCTATGTAAAGGATAACTCTGTGGATGTTTTTGCTGTCATCATAGCTCATCGGCATGAAGTACGGGAGATGGTCTCCTTCTGTCGTCTGTGCATCCGGCAGCATGTAGTAGAAGCTGTAGTTCTCGATCCTTGTCTTCAGATGGATCTCAAGGACAAGTTCTTTTCCTGTCTCATCAATCAAGAAAGCAGATGGCGTGCTGATATCGATTCCGCTTGCATTCTCAGGATCATCTGTGGATTCCAGCTTCTGCGGTGTCATGAAGATAAGCCTCTGCTTCATATCACCTTCATCCCTTTTCACCTGATGGAAGATGTGCACGGAGTCAGAATCCGAGAGATCGGTAACACCCTTGATCGCATTGCTCATCGTTATCTCATCTCCGCTGATGATGCCGTAATCGTAGGAGAATGCTCCGCTTGCCTTCTCTCTCGTGTGGGTGAGAAATATTGATTTCCTGTCTTCTTCGCTGAGGCCGGAGAGATCTGCAATGTAATACTTCTCGAAGAGATCAGAGGTTCCTGGGGTAGGGGCATCGGAGGCGGTATCTATCACCATCTCGCCAGATGATGGGATGTATTCGACGATTCTGACAGTTCCGTTCGTGATATTGATGTCGCTGCCGCAGAAGGTCCTGTCCTGGCCATCGGAGAGATAGAGATATGTCCCGTTTTCAGTCCTGGTGAGGCCTGCAGCAGGCTCTGCCGTGGATCTTGTACTGGTTCCGGATGGGATGATCCCATAGAGTGTGCCATCCTTCCCCGGTATAGTGAATCCGGTACTTCCTGATGTTATTTCCTTTTCCGAGACGAGTTCCGCTGATCCGCTTGAGGCAGGAAGCGTGTCTGCCGGTGTTTCCCCATCCTGCGGAGTGCATGAAGCGATGGATACTATGATAAGCAAGGCTGCAATCAGGCATATTCTTCTCATGTCTTGAATTATAGATTGGCTTATGAGAACTTGCTATTCATTTCCACTGTATATCGCAGCTGCTTTTTCCCGGAAAAATTTTATATTCTCAATTTGTTATCATGTAATGAGATATAATTTATGGATTCAGAATTTCAAGAAAAATATGCCCGAGAATATGGAAAATTGATTGCATAGATTTGCAGTTCTATGCATAATGAGGCCATCAAGAGAAAGGAGGATAACATGTTCACAGCTTCTATGATGTCCATGATGATGTCCTCCATGATGCCCGTCAGGGCATGACAGTTTTCTATTTCCACCACATCACTATTTTCTGGCATAAGGGTCCCTCAGGGACGTAGTCTTGAACGGTATTGTCCGTAATCTTTCGGGAGAAATATAAATGAAGAGAATTTTCGCAGTGGCACTCGCCATCATCGCACTTGCAGTTCCTGCTTTCGCCTCCGGCGCACAGGAGTCCGATCCTAATGTCATCAAGGTAGGAGCAACACCTGATCCCCATGCAGCTATCCTCAATGAGATCGTTGATCAGCTTGCAGCGGAGGGCTACGATCTCCAGATCGTTGAATTCACGGATTATGTGACACCGAATGAGGCGCTTGCTTCAGGCGAGCTCGATGCCAACTACTTCCAGCACCTGCCGTATCTGGAGTCGGCTAATGCAGAGAGAGGCTATGACCTCGTTTCCGCAGGCGGAATCCATATCGAGCCGCTTGCTGTGTACAGCGATAAGTATGATTCGCTCTCCGACATCCCGGACGGCGCAACATTCGGCATTCCAAATGATCCTACCAATGAGGGAAGGGCACTTCTTCTTCTCCAGAGCGCAGGACTCATCAAGCTTGCGGATGATGCCGGTCTTGAGGCTGTCCCTGCTGATATCGTGGAGAACCCGCATGGATATGAGTTCGCAGAGATCGAAGCTGCT
>CALXON010000180.1 GCA_944389985.1 uncultured Spirochaetaceae bacterium
AAATCCGTTATGGACGGAATGATAGCCATTGTCTTCTCAACGATATACGGTATCGGGACAATGCTCTCTGCCCTCTCTGTATTTGTCTATCAGGGATTCTTCACTCTACTCGGTGTCTATATCGAGCCGGTGCTTGGAGATACAGGAATCGCTGCTCTCAGCGCTGAAGGAGGAATACTTCTTCTGATGATCGCGCTGAAGCTTCTTGGCATCATGGACGCAAAGAGCGGGAATTTCCTTCCCGCCCTCGTTCTTGCTCCGCTATTTCAGATCCTTTCTGACATGATGTGAGAATTTCTCCCTTAGCCGCTTCCTGACAGGTTCAGGAACCATCGGGGAGAAATCCGCACCGAACTCTGCCATTTCCTTGATCTGTGATGATCTGATGAGGAAATACTGAGGATCTGTGGGAATGAATATGACATCCACAGCGGGGTTGAGCATCTTGTTAGTCATCGCAAGCTCGAACTCATATGAGAAATCATTCATGGCCCTGACTCCGCGCACGATGACATCAATATCATTCTCAGCAGCGAAGTTGACCGTAAGACCGCTGTAAATCTCTACCTTCATGTTCTTCACATCAGGAAGGGACTCAATGATCATCTCCCTTCTCTCCTCCGGTGTGAAAAGACATTTCTTGGCTATGTTGTCCGCAATGACCACATAGAGCTCATCGAAGAGGGATGCTGCCCTCTCTATGATGTTGATGTGTCCCATTGTCGGAGGATCGAATGATCCTGGAAGCATTGCCCTCTTCATACCTTGCAGCCCTCGACGAACGCCTTCATCGATTTCACCCTGTCGCTGTTCTCAACAGGAATGGTCTTGAGGATGGTGAACTTGCCGTCCTCTGTTTTCTCAATAATGGCAAAATTGCCAGAACCGACATAGGAGACGATCTTGTCATCAGGAACATGCTCCATCTCCCTGATATGTGAGATCATGCAGTCAAAATGAACATAGCGTCCGTCCTCGATCATGAATGACTCGGCGATGCTTTCTATCGGTTCTGAACAGTATGCGCACTCAGGGAGAGGTTCCCTGATGACCTTTGGTTCTTCGACGGGGATCGAGGAGTGATGCTGTCTTGGCTTTGAGACACCTGCGACCTGGTTCAGTGTCGAGAATCCTGATATCGATTCCTTCTTCCGCTTCTTTCTTGAACTGCCCTGAGGCTCGCGGTGAGGCTTCTGTGATTTCTTCATACAATGATATTAAAGCAAAAGAAAGAGGCGGTCAAAGCCGCCTCCATATACCAGCCGTAAAGCTTAGGCATTCTTCTTGATGATGAGCTCAGGCACTTTTGCAGCCTTGCCGACGCGGGAGCGGAGGTAGTAGAGCTTTGCTCTTCTGACACGGCCTCTTCTCACGACCTCGATCTTCTCGATTCTCGGTGAGTGCATCGGGAAAATTCTCTCAACACCAACTCCGTAGCTGATCTTCCTAACAACGAATGTCCTTCTGACACCTGTGTTGTTCTTTGCAATGACAATGCCCTCGAAAACCTGGATTCTTTCGGTAGCACCCTCAACAATCTTGAAAGAGACACGGACAGTGTCGCCAACATTGAAGTTCTCGGCATTCTCTTTGATCTGCTTTGCTTCTATAGCTCTGATAATATCCATCTTCGGTCTTCCTTATCCAAAATAGTCAATAGTCTGTTTCGCTCATCGACGCTGAGAGAGGCATCGGAGAGCAGATCCGGTCTTGAGCGCATCGTCTTCTCAATCCGTCTGTCAAGACGCCATTGGGTAATATGGCGGTGATGACCGGATAATAATACATCAGGGACAGATTTGTTGCAATACCTTTCAGGACGCGTATACTGCGGATATTCAAGGAGATGCGATGTGAAACTCTCCTCCTCCAGACTTTCTGATGCGATGACTCCGTCGATCAGTCTGTAGAGCGCGTCAATGATAACAACTGAAGCACTCTCTCCGGATGAGAGCACATAGTCCCCTATCGATATCTCATCGGTCACATACTCATCGATCACTCTCTGATCAAGTCCTTCATAGTGGCCGCAGATGAAGACAAGTTCCTTCTCCTTCGAGAGATTTTCGGCATAGTCTTCATCAAAGAGCCTTCCTGAAGGTGTCGGGAAGACAACACGCCTCTTTTTCGCATCAAGGCTGTCGAGAGCTTTTGAAAGTGGCTCCGGCATGATCACCATTCCGGCCCCGCCTCCGTATGGGATATCATCACACTTCTTGTGCACACCCTCGGCGAAATCACGGAAATCGATGATATCGTAGGTGATTATCCCCTTATCCACCGCTCTCTTCATGATCGAGGAGGTGAAGAACGGGACGACCATCTCAGGAAAGAGTGTGAAAATCGTAATATGCATCAGGAAAGAAGCTCCGGCATCAGAAGTTCTATCGTTCCGTTCTCAAGATCGGGATGAGAAAGGAATACCGGAAGATATGGCACGAGGAATACCCTGCCATCATCTCTTGTTATATGAAGAAGCACTGACTGCGATCCTTCAGATGTATCGGTGACAGTTCCTGCCGTGACACCATCCGAGATGACCTTCAGTCCATAGAAGTCAGCTACATAGAATTCGCCTTCATCAAGCTCCGGGCCTTCGCTTCTGTCTATGAGAAGCACACCACCTGAAAGCATCTTTGCTTTCTCCGGTGTCTCAAAGCCGCTGAACCTGATGAAGGCATCTCCGGACATAATCCTGACCGATTCTACCCTGACCTTCTTCTCGCTGCCGTCACGGAGACGTACCACAGCTGAAGAGAGCTTCATGAGATGCTCCACCTCTCCTGAGAGTGAGTAGAGCCTCAGATAGCCCTCAAGTCCATGTGTCCTGCCTATAGTGGCAGCTGAGAGAAGGTCTGTTTTCATCAGTCAAGAATCTCCAGTACGGCACGCTTTCCGCCCTTTGTGGCAGAAGCTGAGAGGATCGTTCTGATCGCCTTCGCGATCCTTCCCTGTTTGCCGATCACCTTACCGATATCCGACTCGGCAACATGTAGCTCAAGGATCGTGGATTTCTCTCCTTCGATCACATTCACCGTTACCTGATCAGGCTCATCGACAAGGCTTCTGACAATGAATTCAATCAGTTCCTTCTCCATATGAGCCTCCGGACATCAGTCCTTGCGGCTAATGGAAATACCCTGAGAGTTCAGGATGTCTTTTACTGTAGGGGAAACGACAACGCCCTTCTTGAGCCATTCCTTGATCTTCTCCTCGTTGAGGCTGATCTGGTCCTTCTCCTCTATTGGGCGGTATGTTCCGACTTCATCGATCGTCTTCGAAGCTGTCGCAAGACGGCTGTCCTGGACAACGACCCTGTAGTAAGGTCTCTTCTTTGTGCCAAAGCGCTTGAGTCTCATTGTTGTGCTCACGGTTGGTTTTCTCCTTATACTGCTTGAAGACTACATTCCGAACTGTTTCAGAAGTGCAGCCTGTAATTTCTTGTTCGTCATGACTTTCTTCATCATGAGTTTCGACTTCTCGAACTTCTTCAGAAGCCTTGCGACATCAGCAACAGATGTTCCTGATCCCTTTGCGATCCTCTTGCGTCTCGAAGGTCCGATGATCCTGTAGTTCTCCTTCTCGAACCTTGTCATCGACTTGATGATCGCCTTCTCCTTCTTCAATCCCTCAAGATCGAGATCCTCTTCGGAAATGTTTCCCTTCGCACCGGGAATCATATCGAGAAGCTTGTCCGCAGAGCCCATCTTGTCGACCTTCTCGAGCTGGTCGAGATAGTCCTGAAGATCGAAGGTGTTCTTCTCCATCTTCTTCTGGAGTCTCTCGGCTTCCTTCTGGTCATACTGCTCCTGTGCCTTCTCGACAAGGGAGACGACATCTCCCATACCGAGGATGCGGGATGCGATCCTGTTTGCATGGAAGACCTCGAGGTCCTCCATCTTCTCGCCGGTACCGATGAACTTGATGGGCTTGCCGACTACGGAGCGGAGCGAGAGAGCGGCACCGCCGCGGGTATCGGAATCGAACTTGGTGAGTATGACACCGGAGATTCCTACCTTCTCCTCGAACTCCTTCGCTATGTCGACAGCACTCTGTCCTGTCATCGCATCGGCCACGAAGAGCGTCTCATCAGGATGTGATACCTTCGCGACCCTCTGGATCTCCTCCATGAGAGCCTGATCAAGGTGCATGCGTCCTGACGTATCGATGATGACTGTGTTTATAAGATCATGTCTTGCCTTGGATATGGCCTTCTCGGCAACAACAGCTGGATCCTTCTCTCCGGGGATGGTGAAGACGGGAACGTCCACCTTCTCTCCGAGAACCTGAAGCTGTGTGATGGCTGCAGGACGCACAAGGTCTGCCGCGACAAGCATCACGGACCTTCCGTCCTTCTTGAGCTTGTATGCAAGCTTGTGTGCCGCAGTTGTCTTTCCTGATCCCTGAAGACCCATCAGAAGGATGACGGATGTCGTATCCTTTCCCTTGAGGTTGAGTGTGGATGCCTCATCACCGCCCAGAAGGGAGACCATCTTGTCATAGACGATCTTCGTGAACTGCTGACCGGGATTGACGGACTGGAGGACCTTCTCACCGAGTGCCTCATCAAGAGTTGAGTTGACGAAACGGCGGACGACACGGAGATTGACGTCAGCATCAAGAAGCGCCTCCTTGATCTCCTCAACCGCGTCGCGTACATTCTTCTCGGAAATCTTTCCCTTTCCGGAAAGAGTCCTCATTATTCCGCTGAATTTTGTTGTAATGCTATCAAACATCGCTACCTAAACCCAAGAAAACAACATTATGCTTATACAATAA
>CALXON010000181.1 GCA_944389985.1 uncultured Spirochaetaceae bacterium
ATTGCGATGATTTTCTTTCCCATTAATGTACCCTCAGACATTATTATGCAGGAAATTTCAGCTATTCCACAATATTCACATGCTGTGTCTGCGTTAATTCGGAGTTACAGGAAAATTTAAATTCATCTCAGACTACATATGGGATCGGTCCATCGCATGAAGCCAGTCGGTCCGGCTTAGATATACTGCGAAAATCAGGGAAGAGAGCAGCCATGTCACGGGATATGTGACGTAAATCGTCATCGGTACCGGGAAGAAGATAAGGGCAATACGCAGGAATATGACACGGAACACGCACCATGAACCCAGGATCACAGCCATGGGTACTGCCGATTTCCCGGCTCCTCTCAGCATTCCAGCAGCTGAATGCGACACTCCGACAAGGCAGTAGAAGAGAGCTTCAGTACGCGCCTGTGCCGTTCCCGCCTGGATGACATCAGGGTCGGATGAGAATAGGGACATGATCAGAGGTGCGGTGATGAAGAGGATGACAGCCACAGCCTCACCTATGACCGATGCCGCAGCCATACCCATCTTCGAGACCCGCAGAGCCCTGTCATAGCGCCCTGCTCCAAGATTCTGTCCCACGCTTGTAGTGAGCGACAGGGAGAGTGTTGTTATAGGAAGAAGGACAAAACCCTCGATACGGTAGTAGACTCCTGCTCCTGCTATCACCGCGGCAGGAAAGACATTGATGCTTGCCTGTACGACTGTGTTGGCAAGTCCTATCACAGAGTTCTGTACACCCGCAGGGAATCCGAAGCGGACTATGTTTCCGAGCTCCTTCCTGTTCATCCTGAGCTTTCTTAATCTTATTCCCACTGGTTCAGAATTGCGGAGAAGACGCAGAAAGCAGAGAAGAGAGCTCACAGCCTGGGAGATTATCGTGGCGGCCGCAGCAGACCCCACACCCATTCCGAATCCGCCTATGAACAGAATGTCGAGGACTATGTTGAGAACAGAGGCGAAGATCAGGTAATAGAGAGGATGCCTGCTGTCCCCCACTGCATTGAGAATGCCCATCAGTATGTTGTACATGACGGAGAAGAATATTCCGGCAGAATAGATCCTGAAATAAGCGATGCTCTCCTTCATGATGTCCTCAGGAGTGGAGATCAGACGCAGGATATGCGGAGTGAAGAGGACAGAGACTATCGTGAGAGCGATACCGGCTATGATGCCGAATACAGTATCGGTATGGATCGCCCTTCCGAGCCTCTCACTGTCATGAGCTCCGTATGCTCTGGATATGACAACTCCAGCTCCTGCGGCAAGTCCGTTGAAGAATCCGACAAGCATGAAGATTATAGGGCCAGAGGATGACACGGCGGCAAGCGCCTCCCGTCCGAGAAAGTTTCCGACAATGAGGGAGTCAGCGGCATTGTAGAGCTGCTGGAAGAGATTGCCGAGAAGAAGGGGCATGGCAAACGCCACAAGCTCTCTTCCCAGCGGACCGGATGTGAAATCTATCTCGGAACTCATGCTGCCTTTATAAACCGTTAGCGGCTGTTGGGCAATCACTCCGGAGGAGAGAAAGAACATGAAGTCCCATATGGCAGTCATCGGCCATTGGTTCTATACTCTGTGTCATGGCTGAAAGAGAAACACTGGCCTCAAGGCTCGGATTCATCCTGCTTTCCGCGGGGTGTGCTATCGGTTTGGGAAATGTCTGGAGATTTCCATACATCACAGGACAGTACGGCGGAGCTGCATTCGTCCTGATCTATCTTGTATTCCTTGTCATCATAGGACTGCCTGTGATGGTAATGGAGTTCTCTCTGGGACGTGCTTCGAAGAAGAACATAGCACTGGCCCTGCTCACGCTTGAGAAAAAAGGTACCAGATGGCACTACTATGGTCCGGTCGCAATAGTCGGAAACTATCTGATCATGATGTTCTACACGACCATAACAGGATGGCTTCTGTACTACTTCTTCTCATCCATCGCAGGAAGTCTATCAGGATTCGACAGGGAGGCCTCTGAGCTCTTCTTCGCATCCCTTCAGGCAAGACCCGGCATACAGATAGTATGGATGGCCATTGCGATAATCACAGGTTTCGCAATCTGCCTCGGCGGACTCAGGAACAGTGTCGAGAAAGCCTCGAAGATCATGATGATCTGTCTCCTTCTGATTCTCATAGTGCTTGCAGTGAACTCATGTCTCCTTCCGGGAGCTGGGAAAGGACTGTCGTTCTATCTCGTTCCGAGTCTTGAACGGGCAAGAGAGGCAGGATTCTGGGAGGTTGTTTTCGCAGCGATGAGTCAGGCATTCTTCACGCTCAGCATCGGAATGGGAGGAATGACAATCTTCGGATCGTACATCGGCAAGGAGCAGTCACTGACGGGAGAATCCGCGAGGATAATCGCGCTCGACACATTCGTCGCGATAACAGCAGGCCTCATAATCTTCCCTGCATGCTTCTCGTACGGCATCACACCGGACTCCGGTCCTGGACTTCTATTCGTGACTCTTCCGAACATCTTCGCGAACATGAACGGAGGAAGGCTCTGGGGAAGTCTTTTCTTCCTCTTCATGACATTCGCTGCCATGACAACCCTCATAGCCGTATTCGAGAACATCATCGCATACTGGATGGACAACCATGGATGGTCCAGAAAGAAAGCCGTGGCAGTCAACATGCCGCTCATGATCCTTCTCTCGGTTCCATGCGTGCTTGGCTACAACGTCCTCTCCTCCTTCCATCCGTTCGGACCGGGAACACAGATACTCGACCTCGAGGACTTCCTGATCTCAAGCACCATAATGCCTCTGGGATCACTTCTCTTCGTCATATTCTGTTCACACAGCTGCGGCTGGGGCTGGAACAACTTCATAAAGGAAGCGGATGCCGGAAAGGGTGTGAAATTCCCATCATGGCTCAGGACATATGTGAGATGGATCCTCCCCGTGATAATAGGAGCCATCTTCATCAAAGGTTACTGGGACATCTTCTCCAAACTGTGATTCTGATGATAGTATCATAGCCATGCGTGAAAGAGAGACACTTGCATCCAGACTCGGCTTCATCCTGCTCTCCGCGGGATGTGCCATTGGGCTTGGAAACGTTTGGAGATTTCCATATATCACAGGGCAGTACGGAGGTGCTGCCTTCGTACTTATATACCTTGTATTCCTGCTGATGGTGGGACTGCCTGTCCTGATCATGGAGTTCACCATCGGGCGTGCTTCAAGGACGAACATATCACTGGCGCTCAGGAAGCTTGAGAGGAAGGGAACTAAATGGCACTGGTACGGGCCTGTCGCAATAGCGGCGAACTACATCCTCATGGCCTACTATACGGTTGTCACAGGATGGCTTCTGTATTACTTCGCATCATCGGTCACAGGCAGCCTTGACGGTATCACGGCAGAAAGTTCCACAATCTTCTTCTCCGACCTCCGTGCTGACGGTCCTCTCCAGTTCATATGGACAGCTGTCGCCATACTGATAGGGTTCCTCATCTGCGGAAGAGGTCTGCAGAAAGGTGTGGAGAAAGCCTCGAAGATCATGATGGCGGCACTACTTCTTCTCATCGTGGTGCTCGCGGTCAACTCACTGACCATTCCAGGCTCCTCGGAAGGCCTTGCATTCTATCTTGTTCCGGACTTCCAGAGACTGAAGGAGGCGGGAATCGGAGAAGCTGTGTTCGCAGCGATGAGTCAGGCATTCTTCACACTCGGACTCGGCATTGGATCAATGGAGATCTTCGGCTCCTATTTCGGCCGTGAGTGCTCACTCACAGGAGAATCTGTGAAGGTCATCTCCCTCGATACTTTCGTGGCGCTTTTCTCCGGACTGATCATCTTCCCTGCCTGTTTCGCATATGGAGTGCATCCTGATGCCGGTCCGGGACTGCTTTTCGTGACACTGCCGAACATCTTCTCGAGGATGGCCGGCGGAAGGCTGTGGGGAAGCCTCTTCTTCCTCTTCATGGGCTTTGCCGCAATGACAACGCTGGTTGCGGTATTCGAGAACATCATATCATTCTGGATGGACAATCTCGGATGGGAAAGGAAGAAGGCCGTAATCGTTAACTTCCTCCTTGTCGTGCTCGTCTCCATACCATGCATACTCGGTTACAGCATATTCACATCGTTCATGCCGCTCGGAGACGGGACAAGCGTTCTCGATCTCGAGGACTTCCTCATATCAAGCACGATAACCCCGATAGGATCACTTCTCATCGTGCTCTTCTGCACTCACCGCTTCGGTTGGGGATGGAAGAACTTCATAGAGGAAGCGGATGCGGGAAAGGGACTGAAGTTCCCTTCATGGCTCAGGATCTATGTGAAGTGGATACTCCCGCTCTTCATAGCAGTCATATTCATAAAGGGCTACTGGGATATCTTCTCGAAGCTCTGACAGGAAAGAAAGACAGCTATATAAAGAACAACTCCAGCCCGGTGAAATGCAGGCTGGAGTTCTTTTCTGATGTGACTTTCTCAGTTATTGAAGCGGAAGAAGACTATATCGCCATCCTGGACGACATACTCCTTGCCCTCCAGTCTGAGCTTGCCTGCTTCCTTGACGTGAGCCTCGGAGCCGTACTGTATCAGATCATCAACGCTGTATACCTCCGCCTTGATGAATCCCTTCTCAAAGTCCGTGTGTATGATACCGGCACACTGGGGAGCCTTTGATCCCTCATGGAATGTCCAGGCCCTGTCCTCATCGGGACCGGCTGTGAAGAATGTCCTGAGTCCGAGGGACTTGTACGCAGCACGGATGAGAGGATTGAGTCCGCTCTCTGTCAGACCGGAGGCCTCCAGGAACTCCTTCCTGTCCTCCTCGCTTTCGAGTGCCGCGATCTCACTCTCGATCTTGCCGCAGATGACGACGACAGGGGCATTCTCCCCTTCCGCGATCTTCCTCACGGTCTTCACATAGTCATTGTCCTCTGTGATCGAATCCTCGTCCACATTGCAGACATAGATGACAGGCTTGAGAGTGATAAGGTGAAGATCATATACAAGCTCCATCTCATCCTCATCAAGTCCGAGAGTGCGGGCAGGTATTCCCTCCCCGAGACACTTGATGAGCCTTTCATAGAGAGGCAGGAGCTTCTCATTCTCCTTCTGCTGCTCCTTTGAAACTCTTGAGAGCCTCGACTGCTTGTCATAACGCTTCTCGACTGTCTCAAGATCGGCAAGCGCCAGCTCTATGTTGATTGTCTCGATATCGGAGGAGGGATCGATCCTATTGTTCACATGGATTATGTCACCATTGTCAAAGCATCTGACGACATGGGCTATGACACCGACCTCACGGATGGATGCGAGGAATCTGTTTCCCAGTCCCTCCCCCTGGCTTGCGCCCTTCACCAGTCCCGCGATGTCAACAAATTCGACAGTCGCAGGCACGACACGTTTTGTCGGTATGAGCCTAACAATCTCATCGAGTCTCCTGTCAGGAACGGAAACGATGCCGATATTCGGATCGATCGTGCAGAAAGGATAGTTCGCAGCCTCTGCCGGGGCAGAAGTGACTGCAGAGAATATTGTTGATTTCCCTACATTCGGGAGTCCCACGATACCGCAGTTAAGTGCCATCTTTCACCTCTTTCGTCCGAATGATTATCCAAGAGGAAGGGAATGTCAACGGAGTCTACACAAGACAGGGGTACGGATGTAGAATATCCGGGTGGAAAACAGCGTACTTCTCATAACGCTCAGGGAACCGGGAGAAGATGAGAGAAGGTCATTTCTCCGGTCTACTGAGATCAGAAGCCTCATCTCGACACTGGGTCTAGGCATAGTCTATTCAATGGAACTCACGGTCAAGGAAAGGACCAATGCCACATACATCGGCAAAGGACAGGCTGAGATGGTGAAGGAAGCTGTGCTGGCCTACTCTCCTGATGAGGTGGTGATCGACGCTTTCATCTCCCCCAGGGAGGAGAACAATCTTGAGCGCATCCTCGGTGTTCCTGTATCTGACAGGGAGGCTGTGATCCTGGCAATATTCTTCCAGAACGCGAGAAGCCGTGAGGCAAGACTTCAGATCGAGAAGGCAGAGGCGGAGTATCTCAGGCCGAGACTTGCAGACAGGGAGGCGAAACTCTCACAGCAGCGCGGAGGCGTCAGAGGAGCGAAGGGCGAAGGCGAGAGAAAGATCGAGCTTGAGAGAAGACGTATCTCTGAAAGGATAAAATCACTTGAACGGGAGATTCAGGCTACGGAGGATACCCGGAGAACACAGCGTAAATCACGCGGAAGATCCGGAATATTCTCATTTGCGCTCCTCGGCTATACGAATGCCGGGAAATCCACCATCCTCAATGCGCTCACGGGAAGCGGGGTCCTCGCTGAAGACAGACTCTTCGCGACACTCGATACCACGACAAGGGCTTTCAGGCTTCCGAACGGGCAGAGAGTCCTGCTCTCAGACACGGTCGGCTTCATTTCGAATCTCCCGGAAGGACTAATAAAGGCATTCTCCTCCACT
>CALXON010000182.1 GCA_944389985.1 uncultured Spirochaetaceae bacterium
CCTGATCGCGGGGGGATGATGACGGATACACATTCTGGAGGAAACGGAATGAGCTCAGCCCTGATTCCTCGACAAGGAAGAGGAATGTATCGATATCACCATACTTCAGCTCCTCAAGCATCATCTCAACCCTCTTGTTCTCAGTGAAGAAATGATACGCTCTCAGAAGAGCCCTGTCGTTCTGGACCTTCTCCCTTATATCCTTCATGTCTCTCAGGAAGTCCTGGAAGCTGACCTCCGCAAGATTCTTCTTGCCGTAGTACTCCGCAACCATCCTCATCTCCGGAGGAACGGCTGCATACTCTCCTGTCAGATCGGCATGTGAACCCTTCGTGTCCGTGATGATCATTGTGTATCCATAAGATGAGAAATCGACATCAACCGGTGTGAGAACAGGATTGTCGGCATCCTTGAAGTCTATTCCTACGATTCCGCCCTGTGCGCAGCATGTCTGATCCAGAAGCCCGGATGGCTTTCCGAAATAGACGTTCTCCGCATATTTTCCTATCTTCGCAAGTTCTATGGGCTTGAGTACGTCATTGTTGAAGAGGTTGTTGAAGATCTCAGCGGTGAGAACCTCTATCGCGGCGGATGATGACAGTCCGGATCCCTTGAGTACCCTGGTCGTTGTGTTGGCCTGCCAGCCTCCGACCTCGAGTCCTCTCTTCACGAATGCATCGGCTATCCCCCTGACGAGAGCTTCGGTGCTGTTCTTCTCCTCTTCTCTGACAGTCCTGTCCGAGATATCCACATCGACAACAGGGAAACCCTCACTGGCGATGATGACACGCATGTCATCACGTCTGGTAACAGCTCCGATCGTGTCGAGATTTATAGTTCCTCCGATCACCTTCCCGAGGTTATGGTCGGTATGGTTTCCGGCAATCTCGGTCCTGCCTGCTGCGGAGAAGACCGCGGCATCATTCTTACCGAAAAGCTCCTTGTGCTTTGCAAGTAATGCTTCAAAGCGTCTGTCCATGTCGCTTTCCGTATACTCACTGCCGTAAAGGCCGGGATAGATACCGTGTAGGCTTTCCATATTCTCTCCTTTCTGTGAAAGGATTCTAACATCAGAATTGAAACAGGAGAATACATTATTTAAGAATTAGACGGCCGTAAAATGTTCTGAAGGCTCCTTCACTCTGCAGTATCCTGATGGCTTTCAGGACCTCTTTCTCAGTCCATGACGGAAGTCTTTTCTTCCTGAAGAGCCAGTGCTTCGCCGCCAGGGCTGCTGCCGCGTTTTCCGGCCGGATCAGCGGATGTGTTCTTACATATCTTCTTATTTCCATCTCACCGGCTCTGATGGATTTCTCTTCCAGACAGTATGAACATGCCGTGCACATGTCGTTTCCTGCCTCTTCTCCCATGGCGGCAAGGACGCCTTTCCTTATACATCCTGCGGTAAAGGCTGATCTTACAGGTGATGTATCTTTGTCAGAGAGGAAGACATAGGAATATGAAAGCTGTCCATCCCTACCGGCTCTTCCGGATTCCTGCATGAATGATGCCGCATCTTCAGGACAAGACCAGTGTATTACGGTCCGTATGTTTTTCTTGTCCACGCCCATGCCATACGCACACGTCGCGGCAAGTACTCCGTCGGCAGAGTTCAGGAACCATTCCTCCTTTTCCCTCCTTTCCTCTGCCGGGAGCCCCGCATGATAGCACCTTGCGTCAAATCTTGAGGAAAGAACCGAGGCGAGCCTCTCGGCAAGAATGCGCTGGCTGAGAAAGATCACTGCAGGACGCATCGATGGATCTTTGAGTATCCGTACAGTCTCCCTCTCTTTTGACAGCGGAGTGATGACACGATAGAAGATGTTCTCCCTGTCAGGACTGCTGTGTACGATATGCACATTCCTGCCGCTGAAAACACTTTCCAGTATTCCTTTTCCTATGGATCTGTCAGCGGTTGCCGTGAATGCGAGAACGATCTCAGGTGAGACCGCATTGATTATCCGGGGCAGCTCAAGGTATGACCTTCTGAATGAACGGCCCCATGTGATTGCCGTATGAGCCTCATCGATTACGATGATTCTCGTTGTATGTCTCAGGAAACTGAATTCATCCCTTTCCAGCATGTACAGCAGTATTTCCGGATTCGCTATCACCGAAGCATCCGGGTGTTTCCTGAGAAAACTTGTTCTTCTTTCTCTTTCCTTTCTCTCAAGACCTCCCCTCAGTACAACCGAAGGGATTCCCGCTCTGTCAAAGCGTTCCTTCTGATCCGCCATAAGTGAGAGCAGGGGATATATCAGTATTGCCCGTACTCTCAGCAGCTTCAGCGGATACATGAAGCAGAGGCTTTTGCCGCTTCCCGTCGGGAGAATACCGAGAATGTTCTTCCTCTCTCCTGTCTCATAGCTTTCAAGGATGGTCCGGATGATCAGTTCCTGATACGGCCTGAGATAAGGAATCGAGAATGAAGAGTGAAGTAAATTATAATCTATATCCATTAAATCATTCCTAATTAAGACTGAAAATATTAATTAACATCGATTATTCCGGTATGAGATATTCCACATTCTTCTAATCAGTTTCATCAGATGAGATCGGGGTCATCCATGAATCAGTCCCAGCTGAAGGTCAGTCTTCTTTTCTTCTCTGCACAGTCTCTGAGATAGAGATTGATGAGATTCTGATAGGATATCCCGACATCAGCAGCCTGCTCCTTGAAATATTCTATTGCATCAGCATCAATGCGAATGGTGATCTGTTTCTTGAGCTTCTTTGTATATGGATTCTTCACACCTTTGCTGAAATCGTAGCTTTCCTTCATGTCTATCTCCTTCCTACCAGCGTTTCATATTGCTTTCTTTCTTCATTGTTTGCTTTGCGTGCTGATATGATCCTGATTTCCTCATCTTCCTGACGATAGCAGTGGCATACAACAAGAATCCGTAACCGGTTGCTCATTCCAATCATTACAAAACGGTCTTCTTCAATGGAATGTTCATCATCCGATATGAGCAATGCTTCTTTATCATAGAACACTGTCAGTGCCTCCTCGAATGATATTGAATGCTTACGTTCATTCGCCCTGTTCTTCTCTGCATCCCATGAAAATGAGATATCTTTATTCATTAACCCTCCATAATTATAATTTAATTAATAGATAATTCAATTGATTTCACATCAGTCCATGCTCAAGGAATGAGTAGTACTTCGCATCTGTGAAGACGATATGGTCTATCAGCCGTATTCCAAGGAGGTCTCCTGCTTTTTTCAGCCTTTCCGTAACCTCTATGTCCTCATTTGAAGGTTCCGTGTTTCCTGAGGGATGGTTGTGTGCGACAGCAACAGCGGCGGCCCTGTTCCGGATCGCATCTGCAAAGACCTCTCTTGGATGTACTATCGTCCTGTTCAGAAGGCCTATTGTGGCGACGATTGTGCCGATGACCTCATGGGCACCGTTCAGCATGACGACGATAAGATGTTCCTGTTCCCTTGATGAATAATGTCTGACTTCCTTGAAGATATCATCAGGGGATATCACGGTACGGGGCTTTCTCTGGACTCTCCGTCTGCCGAGTTCAAGCGCTGCATCTATCGCTGATGCTTTTGCTCTGCCAAGTCCCGGTACACGCATGATCTCATCGGCTGTCATCATGTTGTTCCTGTCAAGGTGAGAAAGAAGCTCAGCTGCGACATCACTCACATCACGGCCTGATGTGCCTGATCCGATGAGTAGCATCAGAAGCTCCTTGTCAGTCAGGGCCTCCGCTCCAAGCCTCGCCATCTTCTCCCTCGGTCTGTCCTCAGGTCTTGTCTCTTTGAAGGATCCGTATTCTGATTCGATTATGTAGCTCATGCTTAATATACGCTTCAAGTCTGGGTTTCTGCCAATCATGGTGCGGAAATTCTCATGATTATCTATAATTGATATATGGCGAAATACAGGATAGGGGATGTGGCTGCCGCAACAGGACTCTCTCTCAGGACCATCAGATACTACGAGGAGGAGGGCCTGATAACGGCATCCCGGACCTCTGGCGGACAGAGGTGGTATACAGATGAGGTCATTGTATATCTCAAGAGGATAGTGGAGCTGAAGAACCTTGGATTCTCACTGGGTGAGATCAGGAAGATCATAGAGCTGAGGGGGGAGGATGAGAGCGGCAACAGAAGACGTGATGAGCTTCTCTCCCAGTACAGGACGAAACTGTCCGATGATATCAGGAAAAGGAATGCACTTGATGCCCATATCGATGAGCTTGAGTGGCATATACACCAGCTTGAGAAGGCTGAGGATGGCTTCACATCATGTCCCGGCTCTCTCTGTGCCGCATGTACGTTCAAAGAAAGGTGCATATTCTTCAGAACCGATGGTAAGCAGGGCTGATTAACTAATTTATGAAACTGTGAAAGAAAAAAGCTATCTCCTTCACAGGGAAAGAGATAGCTTTTGTAAGTATAGATTATTTACTGGGCTGTGCTGTTCTGCCTGTTGTAATCATCAAGCTGCAGCTGTATGAAAGCGGCCATGTCACTGACGGCCTGATCTATGTCCTTGCCGTTCTCCGTGACCTCCCTTATCTCTGACTGGTATGTATGGTATATCTGATACCCGGAAGGCATCCATATTCCTGTGACTTCAGGGTTTGATGCCAGAGTCTGATCCACGGCTGTCCTGTAGAGCGGATTCTCCTCCAGGAAGGAAAGGAATCCGGGATCCTCATAGACAGAAGCCGATGCCGGAAGATAGCCTGTGCTCTCTGCCCACATCCTCTGGCATTCATCGGAGAGAAGATACTCTATGAACGCATTGACAGCATCGGAGGATGTGAATAGAAAGAGAGCGCTTCCTCCTATGTTCACACCTCCTGTCGCCTCCTCGTCGGTCATCGGTACGAATGCCGTTCCTATCTCGAACCTGCCTCCAGTAAGCCTCTCCACAGAGGGAATTGAATCAGATGAGTTGAGCATTGCCGCAGCCCTTCCTGATGCGAATTCATTCATCTGGTCTGATGTGTTGAGGACGTAGCCTGTATCGTAGAATGCCTTCCAGTGCTCCAGAAAGTTCCTGAATGTACCATCGCTCTCGATGAGTACTTTCCTGGGAAGTCCGAAGTGTCCGTTCTTCCCGTCAACCATGTATGAAAGTCCCTTCTGAGCCCCGATGAATGCTCCGAGCTCATATGTCGTAGGAGTTCCGGCAAAAGCATAGCGCACGACATTTCCATCTCCGTCCTTCTCTCCCACCTTATCCGCGATTGCCGTGAATTCATCAATTGTCCTTGGAGGTGTGACACCGGCTTCATCGAATACGGTCTTGTTGTAATAGAGTATGAGGGAAGAACAGCAGAAAGGAACCGCGAGGAGGCCTCGTTCAGATGTGAAGGCCCTTACAGCTGCTGGAAGAAGCACAGAGGTGTCTATTCCCGCATCATCTGCTGTGACGAGGTAATCTGACATCTTCATATCGAGGCATGAGGTGGCATCCATGGCCGCTATGTCCGGTAGTCCGGATGATCCGGCCGCGGCCTTCACCTTCGTCAGCACATCGTTCGCAGCCCCCTGATACACACCTTCCACAGTGACACCAAGCTCCTTTCCAGTTGTTTCGTTGAAACTGTCAAGGATGCTGTCGAAGACCTGGCTGTGGACTCCTGTGAACTGATGCCAGACAGTGATTGTGTTCTCCTCTCTGTTTCCGCCGGCAGCCAGCGAGGCAAGAGCGAGAACAAGCAAAACAGGCAGAATGATTCTTTTCATGTTTCCATCCCTCCGGATGAGAGTATATCGACTATCCTCTTCCTCAGTACTCCGAGAAGTATGAGGAAGGGGAGTGTGATCATGATTATCGCGGCAAACTGAGCTCCGTATTCTCCGGCCTCTGCGAATCCCAGCATCGAGATTCCTACCTGCACCGTTCTCATGCTCATGCGGCTTGTGACGAGAAGAGGCCAGAGATAGCTGCTGAATCCTGTGATGAATGTCTGGAGGAAGACCGCAATGACGAAACTTCCTGCCATCGGAACGAGTATCCTGACAATATACTGGAAATCACCGGCACCATCGATTTTCGATGCCATGTAGACATCTCTGTCTGATGAGGAGAATGCTCCTGTCAGAAGCAGAAGAGAGGAGGCGGAGAATACAGAGGGAAGAATTATCGCGGCATATGTGTCCAGAAGCCCAAGTGACGCTATTGTGCTGTAATTGGGGTACAGAAGGGCATCAGGAGGTATGAACATCGTTGTAAGCAGGATGATCATGACTGTACGGCTTCCTCTGAATCTAAGATGCGTGAATGCGAATGCCGCCAGTACTGAAATTACGGTTCTCAGAGCTGCAAGCAGCAGTGATGTGATCAGTGAGTTCGCTATGAAGCGGGGATAGTACCTGTTTGAGAGCGCCATCGAGTAGTTCGAAAAGTCAGGAGAGGATGGAAGCAGATGGGCATGGCTGTCGGTGAAATCGACAGGAGAGAAGAACGATGCCGAGAGTGCGTAAAGCACCGGGAATATTATCACCACGGCAAGAAGGATGAGGACTGCTTTCTCAAATATTCTTCCAGTCATTCTTCCTCCTTGATGCAATCATTGCCATGATTATGACGGCAATAATGGTGATCAGTGTCGTTATTGTCGATTCAGCCCCCCTGTTTCCGCTTCTGAAGGCTTCAAGATAGTAGTAGTACATGATGGTCTCTGTAGACCGGAAGGGACCTCCCTGTGTGAGTATCATCACAGGTGCGGATATCAAAAGGGCATCCTTTGCGGCAAGAAATACCGTGACGGAGAGCATTGTCCTGATCTCGGGAAGTTCTATTGAGATGAGAGTCCTGAGATTCCCGGCTCCATCCAGAGCCGCTGCTTCCAGTATATTCCTGTCTATTCGTCTGAATGAGGAGAGAAGCAGTATGTAGTCTATTCCGAAATCAAGGAAGACTCCGAGGAATGCAAGTACGAGCAGTGCCGTTCCCGGGCTGTCCAGCCATGCGATATCCGTATCCAGGATCTGGTTTATGACGGAGACACGACCGCGGAACATCTCGCGGAATATCAGGGAGAGGGAGGAGAGCGATACAGCCATCGGCATGAAGAATATATACTCGGCAATACCTCCCCACCTTGTCTTCCGTCTTGTCAGAATGGCTGCAAGGAGTGTAAGCGCTGTGTTGAGCGGCAGGAACATGAGGATGAAGAGAAGTGTGTGTCTGATGCTTGCGGGGAAAGCCGGGTCGGAAAACAGGCTTATATAATTCATCAGTCCTGCGAAACCCCGTACCTCTCCCTGCTGGGATATAGTCAGAAATGATCCTGCGACACTTTTCACAAGAGGATAGAATGAGAACATCACAGCCAGTATCAGCGATGGCATCAGAAGTACATAGGCTTTCCCGTTTTCAGTCCTCATGTCAGATAATGTAAGCATTTTGAAGGGCAATGTAAAGGATGATATTGCAGTTAATTTCTTATTTCAGAATGAAATATGTAACATATATAAACATAACGTAAAGTTTATTTATGTAAGCTTTTATGAAAAACAGAGGAGATACTCCCAATGCATCTGACTATAATACAAGAGTTAACACTCCGGCATTTCCCCCAGAATCCAAAATTATCGATGAAACGTGATGGATAATCAGATACAAAGAAGTTACACTTGGTCTTAGAATCGTATTTAGGAGGCTAGTATGAAACCTACATTGCTTGTTATGGCAGCAGGTATGGGCTCGCGCTATGGCGGAGTCAAGCAGATCGATTCGGTCGGAATGCATGGTGAGACTCTTCTGGATTTCGGAGTATATGACGCATTCCATAATGGATATGGCAAGGTTGTGTTCATCATCCGCAGGGATATCGAGCATGATTTCAGGGAGCGTCTTTTTGACAGGATCGCGAGGAACATGGATGCAGAGTATGTATTCCAGGACAGGACCACACTGCTTTCTGAGGAACAGGCCCGAATCTCCGCTGACAGGAAGAAGCCTTGGGGAACGATTCAGGCGATCCTTGCTGCGAAGGATGCGGTGAAGACTCCTTTCACAGTCATCAATGCCGATGATTACTATGGATGTACTGCGTACAAGATCCTCGGTGACTATCTTTCCGGTCTTTCCAATGATGACACACACCATGCGATGGTCGGCTACAAGCTGAAGAATACGATGAGCCCCTCAGGTTCCGTCACAAGAGCCATCTGTGTGATCAAGGACGGAGACCTTGTCTCCATGGAAGAGAATCCAAAGATTGAGTTCGACGGGAATGGAAAGGTCGTGACACGCCTTCCTTCCGGTGATGTGTACCTCACAGGTGATGAGCCTGTATCGATGAACTTCTTCGGATTCACTCCAAAGGTTTTCGAAAGCTTCATGGGCTACTGGGAGAGATTCCTCGCAAAGAACGTCGCAGAGCCGAAGGTGGAATGCCTTCTTCCTAATGGTGCTTCGGAGATGGTTACTTCAGGTGAAGGTTCGATAAAGGTCTTCACGACACCTGACAAGTGGTTCGGAATGACATACTCAGAGGACAAGGCCACAGTCATGTCCGAGCTCAGGAAGAAGATAGAGTCAGGCTATTATCCTGAGAAGCTCTGGGAGAAATAATATATACCTTGGTAGGAGAGGAGCCCTGGAAACAGGGTTCCTTATTTAGGGACCAAGACATCCTATTGGAACAATATTGATCCCTTCTTCCGTTGTGTATGCTATACGGCCTCCTGTAATAATCATCAGAAGAGAAGGTTCTTCGATATAATCTTCTGTCCGTTCTATTTCGGTATTGTGTTTTCTAATTAGATCTCTCAGCTTCAATAAATGTGATTTTCCTTCTTCAATGCCTTTTTCCCCCAGTTTGCATTCGATTAGAGCATACCGGCCATCACTCAGATGAAGAACGAAATCGGCTTCAAGTCCGTATCTGTCACGATAGTATGACAGATGACCATTCAATGGTGTCGAGTAAACTTCCAGATCTCTTGCAACAAGGGATTCAAATAAGAATCCAAATGTCTTGAGATCTTTTTCAAGAATAGTCGGAGACAATCCAAGAGCAGCTGCAGCTATTGCTGGATCTGCGATCATTCTTTTTGTTCCTGAACGTATGGCTGTTGCCGATCTGATTCTCGGCGACCAGGCATCCAGCTCGGAGATTACAAATAGTTTTCTCAGCGCATTTGTATAATCGTAATAGGTTTGAGAAGATATATTACCATCTCCTGATATGTCTTTCATAATTGATTTATCCGTTACAAGAGTTGCTATGTTCCTGGAATAAGACCGGATTATTCTTCTGGCAATGACAGGATTACGTTCTGTATTATCAACTCTTGAAATATCATCATTAACGATGTCATTCAGATAATTTGTTCCTATGAACAGCGCATTTTCTCTGTTAAGGCGGAGCGATTGGGGAAATCCCCCTCGGCAAGATGCATATATAAGATCATTAATTGAGAGATCGGACAAAGTTCCGTCTGAATCATTTTCCTTATTGAAAAGTTTGCTAAGAGAGACTTTTCCATTTGATTCTCCTGATTCCAGAAGGGACATAGTATGCATATCAAGTTTCAGGATACGGCCTGTTCCTGTATGCACTATTTTGCGACGGTCTTCCACTGAAGATCCTGTAAGAATGAATTGTCCAGGCTCTCCTCCACTTCTGTCGATTGCAGTACGAACGGCATCCCATATTCGAGGTACGTCCTGCCACTCATCAATGAGAATCGGTTTTTCTCCTTTCAAAAGGAGGGAAGGGGAGATTTCAGCTGTTGCGATATATCCAGGAGCCGCATCAGCATCACCAAAGTCAATTACTGTTTTTGCAACTTTTTGAGCACTTGTTGACTTTCCACACCATTTAATACCTCTTATTTGTATGCCTCCTGAGATTTGAAGGCTTCGTAATATTATTTTGTCTATTATGCGTGGATAATAATTCTTGATCATATAATCATGTATAACTTATTGGATTTGATCCGTCAAACAGATTTGTGGTACTTTGACAAACAGATTTGTGGTACTTTGACAAACAGATTGTACTTGTCAAGAAAAGTAGACAGAAAAAATATTTATTCTCATCTTGTATTTTTAGAAGTTTACATAAGCAATGTTTTTCACTCAGTGGTTTTTTCAAAAGTAGACAGAGGCTCTTCCACAGAAGGAGGAATATCCTCTTCTCTCCATGCCCCATCCCGTCTTGATGCCACCGGACAAAAAAAGAAGCGGACCGAAGCCCGCTTCCACCTGATTTCCTTGGATTCGTTATACAAGGTAGGAGTTGGCGACTGCGTAGTCGTAGCCTTCCTGCTCCCATGCTGTTGCTCCAAGCTTATCAAGCTGGTCGATGAATGCCTGCCAGTTCTCTGGAGTAAGCTCTCTTGCTCCGGTAAAGAACTCTGCAAGACCCTGCTGATAGTATGTCTTGAGGTCGTTGCCAGGAATAGGCATTGAATCCATTCCGTTTGCAGGTGTCCATGTCTTTGACTGCATATCACGGAGAGTCCAGAGTGCGCTCATCTCCTTTCCGGAGTTCTCACAGGTATAGACAGGGTATCTGCTCAGGAGCTCAGTCTCTGATGTGTAGTTGAATGCCATCGATCTGAGCTGGATATATGTCTGTCCGATTGGTCCCTCGAATCCGATATCACCTTCTGTGGATACAGGAATTCCGTTCTCGTCGAGAACATAGTTGATGCCTTCCTGTCCCCAGCCGCAGAGGAAGTATCCTTCATCATGAGCCATCCATTCGAAGAGCTCACAGATCTTCTCTGCCTTTCCTGCATCTGCTGCGTCAGCACTGATACACCAGATTCTGAGTCCTCTTACTGCAGGTCCTACTGAGCGGAGTCCTGTAGGTCCGTATGGAGGCTCAATTACGATCCATTCGCCTTCTGGGAAGTTTGCATCGAACGGAGCATAGTTGTTCTGTGCATGGAGTGCCGCGTTCTGCTCTCTCATGATACCGAACTTGCCCTGCTTCCATGCTGCGCGGAAGTCATCCTTCTTGTATGCCATCCAGTTAGGATCGATGACGCCTGCGTCGATGATCTTCTTCATGAATACCATGTAGTCATAGAACTCAGGCTTGTGGATCTGGAGACCGAAACTGTCCTTTGACATATCCCATGTGCCGTCAACACCGAATGCACCCATGAGAGGCTCGAATCTTCTGCCAGGATAGCTTTCGTAGATTGTCTCCTCGATGAATGCTCCGTATCCCCATGTATCGTTTCTGCCGTTTCCGTCAGGATCGTTGTATGTGAATGCGTACATTACGTCGAAAAGCTCATCAAGTGTTGTAGGTACTTCAAGTCCGAGGTTGTCGAGCCAGTCCTTTCTGATTACAAGACCCTCGTTCATTGTGATGATACTCGGAGTTGCGAAACCATAGCTTCTGCCGTCGATCGTTGTGAAGTTGATCGCATCCTGATCGAACATGATAGCTGTTCTCTCAGGCATCAGCTCATAAAGATCGGTGACATCAGCGAGCATGCCATTGTTTGCAAGGCGTACCCAGACCTCTCTGTTTGCTACGAAGAAGTCAGGAAGCTCGTTTGCTGCGGCTGCGGCCTGTACCTTCATATCCTGATCGGTTGTGCTCGATGGAAGTGAAGATGCATCAAGCTCGATTCCCATATCCCTGAGGATGTCGTATCCTACCCAGTCATTCGGAAGTGGTCCGACCTCTGTCTGTGTCGCGTTGTACCACATCTCGATGTGTGTAAGACCGTCATCAGCCTTTGCTTCCTTTGATCCTCCTGCGAATACAGGTGAGATCGCAGTGAGAAGTGCGAGCAGAATGATCAGTGTTGTTCTGGTTTTCATAAAACCTCCTTATCCTTTTACGCTTCCAAGAAGCGTTCCTTTGGTGAAGTATTTCTGTATGAACGGATATGCGATGACCATTGGTATTGCTGAGAGGAATACCGATGCGGCTTTGATGGCCTCGACTGGCGCATTTCCGAAAGCCCTTGCCTCGACGAACTCATTCATGCCGGCTGCAAGAAGGATGTTCCTGAGCAGGATCGGGAGCGGTCTGAGGTAATCTCTTGTGAGGTAGAGCATCGGACGGAAGTAGTCGTTCCAGAATGCGACTCCGTAATACAGTCCGATTGTCATGATGATGGCCTTCGAGAGAGGAAGTATGATCCTTATGAGAATCTGAAGTTCGTTGCAGCCATCAATTGATGCGCTTTCTCTCAGCTCATTCGGGATTCCCTCGAAGAAGGATCTCATGATGATACAGTTGTATGTGCTTATCGCGACAGGAAGGAATACAGACTCAAGATGGTTTGTAAGTCCGAGCTTTGCGATGAGCAGGTATACCGGGATGATACCGACATTGAAGATGTATGGAACGAGTACGAAGATCGTGATGAACTTCTTTCCTCTGAGATTCCTCACGGAAAGTCCATACGCAAGAGGAATTGTCAGGATGAGTGCGCATACGACACCTTCGACAAGGATCTTGATGGAGTTCCAGAATGCGATCAGGAAGCCATCATTTCCAAGAAGGGACTCATATGCCGCGAATGACCATTCCCATGGTGGAAGGAACATTCCTTCCGTGTATGTTCCGATGAAGGTGTCCGGTCTGAATGAGAGGGTGAGAGTACTCCAAAGAGGAAGTACGATCACAATGAGGATGAACACCATGAAGATATCGACAAAGATGTTGAAACCTCTGTCTGCCGCTGTCGGTTTGACCGCTACGCTTGTTATCTGCTTATTCTTCTTTTTCATGCTGACCTCCTCAGAACAGTGATGACTCTGTGTACTTCTTCGACAGGTAGTTGGAAAGGAACAGCAGAAGCATTCCGATCAATCCCTTGAAGAGACCTGCCGCCGTCGCAAGACCGAACTGGCCTTCGAGGAGTCCCTGTCTGTAGACCCATGTATCGATGATGTCACCGACACTGTAGACTGCAGGGCTGTAGAGCATGAATATCTGATTGAAACCTGCCTCGAAGATGGTTCCTATCTTCAGAAGCAGAACTGTGACTATAACCGGCTTGATGGCAGGGAATGTGATATATTTGACCCTCTGCCAGCTGTTCGCACCCTCAACCATGGCAGCCTCGAAGAGTGATACATCAATACCCATGAGGGCTGCGATGAAGATGATGGCTGACCATCCCATCTCTTTCCACGCATCTGAGAATATTACAAGCCACGGGAAGGCTTTCGCATTCGTGAGGAAGTCTATCGGCTGTCCCCCGAAGAACTTTATCAGGTCGTTGATGATTCCGTCTCCAGGAGCGAAGAGCGAGAGAAGGATTCCGTACATGATAACCCACGACAGGAAGTGAGGAAGGTATGCAAGTGTCTGCACGACCTTTCTCAGAGCGCCATGGCGGCACTCGTAGATCGCAATGGCGAGGATGATCGAGAGCGGAAGTGATACGATGATCTTTCCGACACTGTACATCAGCGTATTGCGGATCAGGCTCCAGAAATAGTGGGAAGTAACGAACTCATAGAAGTTCTCCATTCCGACCCAGGGGGACGTTGTGATGCCATACCTGACGGACTTGAAGTTTCTGAATGCGATCTGTGCATTCCACAGCGGAATGTACTTGAAGATGAAGTAGTAGACAAGAGGAAGAACGATAAGCATGTAGATCCACTTCTGGCGTGCCACATCCTTTTTCAGTTTTCCCCAGTAGTTTTTGTCTCTCAGGTTTTTTCCATCCATTAGCAAAACTCCTTTCTATGTGAAAGATCAAACTCCAACTATGTCGTATCAGTTGTGCAAGAACAAGCGATGACTTTGATCAGAAGTCACAACCATTCTCCTTAATAAATCAGTTTGAAAGAGGTCCTCTCCATAAAGAATAGTTTAAAGGGGCTCTTTTTCCTCTGTCAAAGACCTTTTTACATATTTCATTAATTATTTTTAGATAACCTGTACGATAATTCAATATTATGGACGCCTACAATGATGAACATTTTCTTTCTTCGTATCTGAGATTGAGGGAGAATCCCAATTATAATGACCTTCTTGAAACACCTGCGGCATTGTCGCTTCTGCCGGATGTGAAAGGACGTAACATCCTTGATATCGGCTGTGGATTCGGTGCATCTTCTGCATATTTCGCTGATGCCGGTGCGACATCTGTTCTCGCCATCGATGCTTCAGAGAGGATGATCAGCAAGGCCATCTCTGACAACAGTCGGGAGAACATAGAGTATGAGGTGATGAGAGCTGAGGATCTTCATACAGATCGTAAGTTCGATATCGTGTGGAGTTCACTGGTATTTCATTACATAGAAGACTTCGGTTCTCTTCTGAAGACAATTCATGATCATCTGGTTCCCGGAGGAATTCTCATCTTCTCACAGGAACATCCTCTTACCACATCAGATTACTCTGGTCATTACACTGAAGACAACGATGGAAACTGGAACGGATACCGGTTCTCATCTTACGGAAGGGAAGGGGAACGCAGGAGTCTGTGGTTCGATACCGAAGTCGTGACGTACCATCGTACATTCTCGACGATTATCACATCGCTCCATGATAACGGTTTTGTTGTTGAGAAGGTACTTGAACCATTACCTTCTGAACCTGCAATAAGCATCATTCCAAGAATGAAGAGAGAGATACATAAGCCTTCATTTCTTGTGATAAAAGCCCGCATATAGACCATAGAGAAATTTATCAATGTTGTGAGCCAGATCTCTTAGCCTGTGCGGAGACTGGCTCTCTTTTTATCTATAGTAGACCTTATCATGGCTTTATCTTGTTTTGTATAATATCCTTCATTTGGAGATACCTATGGGAAAGAAAGATTTCATAATGAATAGAGCAAAACCCTCAGGAGTCATTGAACCTGATAATTCACTTGTATTTGATGAGATATTCTCATTACTGACAGAAGCAAAGCCCGAAGAGGCTCAGAAGCTCATTGATGGACTGGATCTCCCAGAGGATGATCCTGACTACTATTTCATGGAGTGCATGCAGGGCTTTGTCCATCTTGAGTCCTGTGTTTCCTGTGATGATGAGAACAAGGCCAGAACCTATGCGGAGAAGGCCAGCAGATGCCTTCATGCTGCACAGGATCACGGAGTCGATCTTCCGGGAATGGAGAAAGCTGTGGAGTTCGCCGATCTCTTCTGTGCCGGTGATTTCGATGCTCTGGATGAGATTTACGCAAGGGACTATGGGAATGAGAGTGAGTCGGCCCTGTTCATGAAGAACATGGGTACATTCATCCCCCTGATGTACAAGAGAATCTCAGATGGAGATGACTTTGTCGCCACGATCAGGATCATTGATGACATTGATCTGACTCTTGATGATTTTCGTGATCATCTTTCTGATGTCCACCATATGAAGTCCAGAAAGAAGAAATGGGCAGGATCCGGGCTTCTTTTCACCGTTGAAGGAGCTGAATGCCGTCTGGAGAGACTTCCCGCAGAGACTGGTGCTGATGCGGATAAGGTCAATGAATTCATCAGGAATAATTACTACAAGACGGATTTCGAGAAGGATTTCAGGACTGAACCATGCAAAACGGTACTCCGTCTCACAGTGTCCGGAGGCAAGTGTGAAAGCTGTACCCGGCGTGGCATGATCTTCTTCTCAGTCCTTGATTCAATCCTTGCCTCATGTATTTCCGAGACAGTCAGCGTTTTCGGATATCTCTATGACGGGGAGGCGCTTTCAGACAGCTTCGATGAGTATATGACAGCGACGATCATCATGAATGTCCTTCCTGCCCCTGAGCTCAGGAAAGCGGGTAAAGGATATGCATTCACGACCTGCGGATTTTCTTCCTATGGTTTTCCTGAGCTTACGGGAACAACGAAGAGCGTGGATGAGGAAACAGCATACGGGGAGGTCACAATACTGATCACAGAAGTGCTGAAGTATGAGGCTCTGCTGGGGTATGGGGATGTTCCTGAAGGAGTCTTTGATCATGTTTCAGGACTGAAGTTCCTCTTTGCTGGCATGATGGGAGAGTGCAGGGAAGTCCATATTCTGTAATTTATGTGAATTCGTTCATTACCTGTACGATTTTCTGTTATCTTCCCTTTCAGGAGAAGATGAATGGCTGATGATAAGGAGTTTCTCGGTAAGGAACCAGTAGGCAAGCTTCTTTTCAGGCTTGCCCTCCCTACTGTCGCGGCACAGCTGATAAACATGCTGTACAATATCGTGGACAGGATCTACATAGGGCATATGCCCGGAGACGGGGCTCTCGCGCTTACTGGAGTCGGTGTCTGTCTTCCGGTAATACTCATCGTCAGCGCATTTGCTGCTCTTGTCGGAGCGGGAGGAGCTCCACGCGCCTCAATATTCATGGGTCGTAAGGAGTATGACAAAGCCGAGAAGACACTCTCGAACAGCTTCACTCTGCAGATCGTGATATCCTTGATTCTCACCATTGTGCTGCTTGTCTGGGGGCCGGATCTTCTCATGGCGTTCGGAGCAAGTGAGAACACAATCGGGTATGCGACCGACTATCTGAGGATATACGCGCTCGGCACGATCTTTGTCGAGATTACGCTCGGAATGAACTATTTCATCACAGCACAAGGATTTGCCAAGACTGGCATGCTGTCTGTGGCCATTGGAGCTGTTGCGAACATAATTCTTGATCCTGTCTTCATATTCGGGTTCGGAATGGGTGTGAAGGGAGCTGCCCTTGCCACGATAATCTCCCAGGGGCTTTCCGCTCTCTGGGTACTGTCATTCCTCTTCGGAAAAAGAACATTCCTTCACATACGTCCTGAGTACATGAAGCTTGAGAGGAACATATTCCTCCCGTCCCTCTATCTGGGGCTTGCCACATTCATCATGCAGTCATCGGAATCGGTGATCAACATCTGCTATAACTACTCTCTTCTCAAGTACGGAGGTGATATAGCTGTGGGTGCGATGACGATACTCTCATCGGTCATGCAGTTCGCCATGCTTCCTCTGCAGGGACTGGGGCAGGGGGCCCAGCCTGTGATCAGCTATAACTACGGAGCGAAGAACAAGGACAGGGTCAGGAGGACATTCTTCTGCCTGCTTCTCTCAAGCATGATATATGCAGTGCTGCTCTGGGGCCTTGTGGAACTCTTCCCATCGTTGTTCGTCTCCATGTTCACATCCGATGAGACACTCCGAACGTTCACAGTTCCGGCGCTGCGTGTGTATATGGCCGCCGCTGTGCTCTTCGGCATACAGATAGCCTGTCAGATCACATTCACGGCGCTGGGGGATGCTGCATCATCAATGATCGTAGCCATAACCAGAAAGTTCATCCTGCTCATTCCTTTCATGTTCATATTCCCGCTTGTCTTCAGTGGTGATCAGACAATGGCTGTGTTCATGGCCGAACCTGCAGCCGATGTCATTGCAGTCACATTCACTGCGGTCCTGTTCTTCTTCCGCTCCAGAAAAGCTCTCCGTGGCATCGCTTCCTGATTGTCAGAGAGAATCCATCCGGGTATTCTAATCCCGGTTGGTTAGCTATGACATTAAGTGATCTGAAAACAGGGGAGAGTGCCAGAATACTCTCAGTCGGTGGGGACAAGGTCCTCCGCCGTCATCTTCTCGACATGGGACTTACTCCGGGATCGGTTGCGACACTGGTCAAGAAAGCTCCCATGGGAGATCCTCTTGAAATATTCATCAGAGGCTATGAGCTCACGCTCCGTAAGGAAGATGCATCGAAGATAGAGGCTGAGCCTGCGAAGGCAGGAGAGACCTCAAGGACAAGAGAGCAGGCTTCCAGAAAGAAGGAGATAAGCCATCCTCACATAGGAGAGCCGGGAGAGCACAGGCATTCTGAGAAGCCTCTGATAGCCGAGGGTGTTCCAATCGTGTTCGCTCTGGCGGGAAACCAAAACTGCGGTAAGACGACGCTCTTCAATCAGCTGACAGGATCGAACCAGCATGTAGGAAACTTCCCGGGCGTGACGGTCGACAGCAAGACAGGAACGATCAGGGGACACAATGATGTCTCTGTCGTTGACCTCCCGGGCATATACTCCCTTTCCCCATACTCCAACGAGGAGATCGTCACCCGTGACTTCATCCTCAAGGGGCATCCGGACGGAATCATAAACATAGTTGATGCTACCAACATCGAACGCAATCTCTATCTGACCATGCAGCTTATTGAGCTGAACATCCCGATCGTCATCGCTCTCAACATGATGGATGAGGTCAGGGAGAACGGCGGCACGATCGACATAAACGCATTCGAGGAGGAGCTCGGTGTTCCTGTCGTACCGATATCAGCGGCAAAGAACGAGGGCGTGGATGAGCTTATATCGCACGCAATTCATGTCGCCAGATTCAAGGAAGGACCCCGCCGTACAGATTTCTGCAGGTCAGAAGGCAGTGTAAAGGATACGGCCGTGCACCGTTCGCTCCATGCCATCATGCACCTTATAGAGGATCATGCGGAACGTGCGGGCATTCCTGTCAGATTCGCGGCCTCGAAGCTGATGGAAGGTGATGAACCCATAATGAAGTCCCTCTCGCTCGACGGTAACGAGAAGGAGACATTCGAGCACATTCTCCTGCAGCTCCAGAGCGAGAGCGGAACGGATCCTGATGCCGCTCTCTCAGATACGAGATACAGATTCATAGAGGAACTCTGTGATTCCTGCGTGGTGAAGCCCCATGAGTCCAGAGAACGCCTGAGAAGCATAAAGGCAGACAGGTTCCTTACGGGAAAATATACTGCGATACCTGCATTCATCCTCATAATGGCTGCTGTCTTCTATCTCACCTTCGGTCCTGTCGGAAGTTCTCTTTCCGATCTTCTCTCGTTCCTGATCGAGAAGGTCACCACTGCAGTCGATTCGGCGCTCACCATTTATGGAATGAACAGCGTTGTCCATTCCCTCATCATCGATGGTATATTCACCGGAGTCGGCAGTGTGCTCTCATTCCTTCCCGTCATCGTCGTGCTCTTCTTCTTCCTCTCGATCCTTGAGGACAGCGGATACATGGCCCGCGTCTCATTCGTCATGGACAAGCTTCTGAGGAAGATAGGTCTTTCCGGAAGGAGTTTCGTACCGATGCTGATAGGTTTCGGATGCTCTGTTCCTGCGATAATGGCAACGAGAACACTCTCTTCTGACAGGGACAGGAAGATGACGATCCTTCTCATCCCGTTCATGTCATGCTCAGCCAAGCTTCCGATCTACTCACTCTTCGCCTATGCATTCTTCAGAAGCTATGGAGCGCTTGTGATGATCGGCCTCTACATCTTCGGAATCATCGCAGGTATCATCTTCTCCCTGATTCTCAAGAAGACAGGATTCAAGGGTAATCCCATTCCGTTCGTGCTTGAGCTTCCCAACTACCGCATGCCGTCCGCGAAGAATGTCGGACAGCTGATCTGGGAGAAGACAAAGGACTTCGCGACCAGGGCATTCACGATAATCTTCGCCGCATCCATAGTGATCTGGTTCCTGCAGTCATTCGATGCAAGGCTTAATCCGGTCGCTGACAGTGCTGACAGCATGCTTGCGGCCATCGCATCCATAATCTCTCCCATATTCCGTCCGCTCGGATTCGGAGACTGGAGGGTATCCACTGCGCTCATCACGGGCTTCATGGCGAAGGAGAGTGTCGTGTCCACTCTGTCAGTCCTTCTCGGGGACTCTCTCGGAGCGCTCAGCACGTTCTTCACTCCGTTCACGGCCCTTGTATTCCTTGTATTCACTCTTCTCTACACTCCATGTGTCGCCTCGATAGCGACGGTTCGCAGGGAGCTCGGAAGAAGATGGGCTCTGGGAGTTGTCATCCTGCAGTGCGCTGTCGCATGGATCGCTGCATTCCTCGTTCATGCCGTGGGAATGTTGTTCATCTGATTCTCCGCTCTCAATAGACCATATCTCCTCCGCTGAATATAATCCTTCAGTGGAGGTTCATGATGAAGAAGTTAGGTTTTGTTCTGCTCGTCCTGATTCTTCTGCTCTTCCCGGCAACTGCCGAGAACATACGGATAGCAGCCATGCGCGGTCCTACTGCAATGGGACTCTGCGGTCTTATGGACAGGGCCGGATCGGGGCCTGTTGATGGAAACACATATGAATTCACTCTCGAGGGCTCTCCTGATGCCGTCGTTCCTCTTGTCGTCCGCGGGGAAGTGGATATAGCGGCAATACCGGGCAACCTCGCCTCGGTTCTTTACAACAGAACAGGCGGAAAGGTCCAGGCTCTCGCGATCAATACTCTTGGTGTTCTCTACATCGTCGAGAACGGAGACACTGTGAACTCAGTAGATGATCTCAGAGGGAGGACCATATACTCAGCCGGCAAGGGAGCGACTCCGGAGTATGCGCTTCAGTATGTGCTTTCAGCAAACGGTCTTGTTGTCGGCAAGGATGTCAATATTGAATGGAAGAGCGAGCATGCAGAGTGCGTTGCGGCTCTGAAAAGCGATGAGAAAGGTGTTGCGATGCTCCCTCAGCCGTTTGCAGCTACAGCTGTGCTCTCTGACAGTTCAATCCGCATAGCCCTCGATCTCAATGATCTCTGGGAAGATGCTGCGGGACTCGGACTCATAACGGGAGTGACGATCGTGAACAAGGCATTTGCAGAAGAGCATCCTGATGCGGTCAGATCATTTCTTGAAGCATACAGAGATTCTGTCGATTTCGTGAACAGCGATCCTGATGCAGCTCTCTCTGTCGCATCCTACGGGATCGTTCCTGAGAAGGCTGCCCGTGCTGCGATACCGTACTGCAACATCGTGATGATCGATGGTGAGGATATGCATGACATGCTCTCATTCTATCTCTCCGTTCTGGAAAGCCAGAATCCGTCAGCAGTAGGAGGCAAGGCTCCTCTTGAAGATTTCTACGCTGTCATCTAAGGCATTGCGTACCGCCGCTGTCCTCTTCTGGATAGCGGTATGGGCTGCAGCATCAGTTCTCATAGGAGAGGAACTTTTCCTTCCATCCCCATGGAGTGTGGTCATGAGACTGATCATCCTTCTCGGAGAGGGGGAGTTTTGGTTATCGTCACTTTTCACAATCTCGAGAATACTTTTGGGATTCTTCCTTGCTCTTTGCACCGCGATGATCACGGCGTCTCTCTCTGCAGCCTTTCCGCTCTTCCGTATCCTCATGGATCCTGTCGTGAGGATAATAAGGGCGACACCGGTGGCATCCATAGTGATACTCGTACTTGTCTGGATATCCTCGAGAAACCTGTCAGCTGTCATATCCGCGATGATGGTCTTTCCCATAATCTATACGAACGTGCTCCAGGGAATAGACGGGACAGATAAGGAAATTCTCGAGATGGCGGATGTGTATGGTGTCAGTATCCTGAAGAGGATCAGGTACATATACATTCCCTCTGTCCTTCCTTATTTCCTCTCCTCGCTCTCCATTGCGCTCGGACTGGGCTGGAAGAGCGGTATAGCAGCAGAGGTCATAGGACTTCCTGATGGTTCGATAGGAGAGAGGGTGTATGAGGCGAAGATCTATCTCTCAACTCCGGATCTCTTTGCATGGACAGTCGTCATCATCATCCTGGCGTATCTCTTTGAGAGGGTCTTCCTCTTCCTGGCATCATATTCAGCAGGGAGGATCACAAGATGAAAGTGAGAATAGACAGAAAGGCATTCGGAGATGAGGTGATCTTCTCCGGAGTCTCCTTTGATATCCCGGATGGCAAGTGTACTGCCGTTCTCGGCCCGTCAGGGTCAGGAAAGACAACGCTTCTGAGGATCCTCTCAGGTCTCGACAGGGATTATGAGGGAACTTCTGAGAATCTCCCTGTACGTCCCGTGATACTCTTCCAGGAGGACCGGCTCGTGGAGAACATAAACGCCATATCGAATCTCATGCTGGTCGCGAAGGACAGGAAGACTGCGGAAGAAGCACTTGCCGCATCAGGCCTCGGAGAGGATGGAAGGAAGGTTGTCAGGGAGCTTTCCGGAGGGATGAGGCGGAAACTTGCAATTGCCCGCTTCCTGTTTCCTGAGGGAGATGCCCTTTTCCTTGATGAGCCGTTCAGGGCTCTTGATGATGAGTCAAGACGGGAGGCGGCTGAAAGAATCCTCAAGCACAGGAACGGAAGGACAATGGTATACATAACACATGATCCTGATGATCTTTCCATCCTTGGCGCAGACTTCACCATCCACCTTTCATGATGCTATCATCGGGGTATGAACAACATACCCCGGTGGGATCTGGAAAGCATATATCCATCCCCTTCGTCAGCAGAATTCTCTGAAGACATACTGAAACTTGAAAAGACAGGAAGAGCACTTTGCGAAGCTGCCGCAGACGGCACATCGGATACATATGACCTGATCAGACTGAGAGATGAGGGAGCTGCGATAGCAGTCAATCTCACAGCATATTCATCAGCTCTGCTCTCAACCGATTCCTCCTCTTCTGAGTTCCTGTCCGCAGTCTCCAGAAGCGAGGCTGCTGAGGCTGAGTTCAGCAAGGCCGAGGACGCGTTCATCAGGGCTGTCAGGGATGATGGCAGCTTTCCGCCGGAGTACAGTTACTTCGTCTCCGAGATCATCAGCAGACAGTCCCATCTGATGTCTCCTGAGGAGGAGGCACTGGCGGCGGATCTCTCGGTGTCAGGTCCGTCGCTATGGGAACACCTGCAGGAGAATCTTGCCTCATCAATCAGTGATGGGGAGACACTGACTTCACTCAGATCACTTGCCTCAGATGATGACAGGGATGTCAGGAAAAAGGCCTATGAACGGGAGACAGCACTTCTCAGTCGTCATGCCTCTGCATTCGCTCATGCGCTTTCAGGAGTGAAGGGAAGCGTGGCTCTTCTCGATGGACGAAGAGGGTGGAAGAGCCCTCTTGAGAGATCACTTTCCGAATCGAGAACGGATGAGGACACATTCAATGCGCTGATCGGGGCCATTGAGGACTCCCTGCCGCTTTTTCATGAGTATTTCAGGATCAAGGCCAGGATTCTCGGCATCGATGATTTCTCGTTCTTTGATCTCTTCGCCCCTGTGGGCGGGAATGCACGGAAGTATACATTCAGCGATGCAACCGGCATCGTGCTGTCATCGTTCTCCTCGTTCTCTCCGGAACTCGGGGATTTCACAGACAGGGCTTTCAGTTCGGGCTGGGTTGATGCACTGATGCATGAGGGAAAGGCAGGAGGGGCGTATGACACATACTTTCCACTCAGGGGAGAGAGCCGTGTATTCATGAATTTCGATGGCTCGTATGACAGTGTGCTCACGCTCAGTCATGAACTCGGACATGCGTATCATGATCATGTGCTTTCTGCTCTTCCCTTGTCTCTGGCATCGTATCCTATGACTCTGGCCGAGACTGCGTCGACATTCTCCGAGAAACTCGTCTTCCAGAACATCATGGAGAACAGCAGCGGTCCTGATGCCATGTTCGCAGTGGAGCAGTTCCTGCAGTCGGCTGCCCAGACCATTGTCGATATCTACTCAAGGTATCTTTTTGAGAAATCCGTATTTGAGAGAATTACAGAGGGTTCTCTCACCGCTGATGAATGCTGCTCGCTGATGCTGGATGCCCAGAACAGGGCATATGGAGATGCGCTTTCTGTGAAGCATCCATATATGTGGGCTGTAAAGTCCCATTACTACTCTGCGGATTTCTCATACTACAACTACCCGTATGCGTTCGGAGAGCTCTTCGCGCTTTCTCTCTTCCAGAGAAGGACGGAGAAGGACTTCACGGAAAAATACCGGAATCTTCTTGAGTATACCGGAAGGGCAAGTGCAAAGGATGTCGCCGCATCCATCTCTTTCGATATCACGAAAAGGGATTTCTGGCAGTCCGGCATCGATTTCATCGCGTCGAATATTGAGAGGCTCGGAAAATGGCTGTGAGGATAGAGAAAATAGTCTCGGATGCTCTGGGGTTCTGCCATGACGGACAGAGAGCCCTGTTCATTGAGGGAGCTCTTCCCGGAGAGCTTGTCGAGTATGCCGTAAGGGAGGAGAAGAACGGTTATGCCATGGCTGATTGCACTGCTGTCATTGAGCCATCTCCTCTCAGAACGGAGCCGCGTTGTCCTTACTATGGTATCTGCGGAGGCTGTTCTTTCCAGATCGTGAGCGAGAAAGACAGCGCCATGCTCAAGGAGGAGATCGTGAAGGACAATCTCAGACGCATTGCCGGACTGAATGAGCTTCCTCCGTTCGATCCTCCTGTATACGGCAGCTTCTCAGGGTACCGTCACCGTGTACGCTTCCATGTGGATCTGAGAAAGAAGGAATGGGGATTCCTTGGAAGAAGATCATCCTCCATTGTCCATGTGGAAAGCTGTCCTATGCTATCTCCCCGGCTTTCCTCCTGTATTTCAGATGGCAGGAAGCTGATCGAGGAGGGAAGGGCAGCCATGTTCCGTGGAGAGATAGACAGAAATACAGGAATTGCCGAGGTGAGGGCCTTCGATGGTGATGATGAGGTTACGTTCTCAGACCGTTCGGTACGCATAACTGTCTCCGGAGTGCCATATTATGTATCGTCAGATGTCTTCTTCCAGTCAAATCCATCCCTTCTTCCCTCTCTCTTCGATTTCATCCGTGAGAATGTCACAGGAGAGACGGTCATGGATCTCTACAGCGGGGTGGGCACGTTCTCCGCACTCTTCGAGGGAAGCGGCAGACGTGTCTATGCTGTCGAGAAGGACAGGAGATGTCTGACGCTTTCGAAGAAGAATGCTCCCTCAGCTCTCTCATTCACATCCGATGCACTTTCCTGGGGAAAGCGGAGCGGACGGCATGTCGATACGGTCATTGTCGATCCGCCACGGACAGGACTGGGAAGGGAGACCGCGTCCCTCATCGCATCGTGGAAGGCGGAGAGGATCATCTATGTGTCATGCAACAGCGTGACGCTTTCCAGAGATATTCCATATATGACCGGCTATCATATAATGAAGGCCATGGTCCTCGACTTCTATCCGGGGTCGGGGCATGAGGAGAGTGTTTTCCTTCTTGAGAGGGACTGAATACAGAGGAGGACTTATGAGAGTTCCATATGAGACGATGAAAGAGACATTCAGAGAGATCCTTGTACATCACGGGTTCGATGAGAATGATGCCGATACCGCTGCAACGATCTTCGCAGACAACAGCCTTGACGGGGTATACACCCACGGACTGAACCGCTTTCCAAGGATTATCGGAGAGGTCGACAAGGGTGCAATAAATCCCAGACTGAAGGCGGAACCTGTGATGAGGGCCGGAGCCTTTGAGCGCTGGAACGGACACAGGGGTTTCGGCCCGATAAATGCTACAGCCGCCATGAACAGGGCAATGGAACTCGCTTCGGAGTATACTGTCGGAGTCGTGGCTCTCGGCAACAACAACCACTGGCTCCGCGGAGGGACATACGGTCTCCAGGCTGCGAGAAAGGGATTCGCTGCAATCTGCTGGTCGAATACGACAGGGAATATGCCGCCATGGGGAGGAAAGCAGGCAAGGATCGGAAACAATCCTCTGGTGATGGCTGTTCCAAGGAAGAACGGCATGCACTTCGTGCTGGATGTTGCGATGTCCGAGTTCTCATACGGCAAGCTTGAGCAGTACAGACTCAGAGGGGAGAAGCTTCCTTTCATCGGTGGCTACGATGAGGACGGCAATCTCACGGATGACCCGGGTGCCATCGAGAAATCGAGAAGAGTCCTTCCGATAGGCTATCATAAGGGCAGTGGCCTCTCAATTGCCCTCGATCTCATCGCCTCCATGCTCTCTCAGGGAAACACTGTCGGTGATGTGACATCATTCGGGACGGAGACAGGTCTGACACAGGTCATGATCGCATTCGATCCTGAACTTCTCGGAGACAGGGATGCGACCGATGAGATCATCACGAAGATCCTGGATTATACGGCAACTTCCACTCCTGCCGTTGAGGGCAGACCGGTGCTTTATCCGGGTGAGCACTCATATATGACACGGCAGGACAACCTGAAGAACGGAATTCCTGTGATAGATGAGGTGTGGCAGAAGGTATTGGATCTCTCAGCTCATTGCTGAGTAGAGATCCATGATCCTCATTTCACGTTCGTACTTCTCCAGATCGGCTTCCTCCTCGGCTATGAAGACGACATTCTTCTCAGCTGAGGGTCGGACCGATATGAGGTTGTCAGAGAAGACACCCCTGATGTTTCCAGAATCGATCATCACATAGAATGCGGGTTTCTCCGCCGTGAGCTTTATTGATATGGACCGGGGGCCTGTCTTCGTACATACGGATCTGATGTGCGGATCCTGAAGCTTCACCCTGGAAGGAGTATCGAGAAGGATGTTCCTTTCCCTTAGAAGGCTCTTTGTCGAAAGCTTCGCGTAACAGAAGTACTCATCACGCATTATCCTTCCGAGCTCTATCTCATCGAAGAGTCTCGCTTCCATCGGCTGGAGTGTCGCGGAATACTCCCTCGCGTCCTTCTTGCTTCCGTGGAAATCCCTCAGCTTGACGGAAAGCTCGATCTTCTCCTCCCTGCTGCTGTCGTTCACGGCATAGATCATGAGTCTTGTTCCCTCTATCACGAGAAGGGGACAGAGAGGCGCATAAAGAAGTCTTGTCGCATAGTGGAGTATCTTCCAGCTGCCGTCGGGAGAGAGCGATGCCTCTGATATCGGTCTGCCATCACGGAGGATTGCGGTAGCCGCTCCCTTTGTCTCCTCCGGTCTTATCCTTCTGAGTGATACCGCGTCTATGGCATCGAATGCTGATTTGAGCTGGGTGAGATAGACCAGCCTGTCAAAGGTGGCCGGGCGTCTGAAGAGTTTCCCGAGACCGAGGATTATGTTCCTCCTGCTTCCCGGTTCTGACAGAAGTGCCTCCGTCTCCTTTCTCTCATCATCGCTTCTGTAGAGATGACATGACTGCAGGGATGGTGAAACCGCCGGATGCTCAAGCTCAATTCCGGTTCCGACTGCGGATGGATGGGATGGATCCTCCTTTCCGCCGAGGATGATGATACCGGCATGATCCGCGGCTCTGTAGAGCTCTTCTGACGGATTTTCCGAGATGAGCGCGTTGATGTTCGCGTCAGCAGCGCTTCTCACAGTCCTTTCTGTATCCCCGGAATCCTTCCAGTATGCAGCCTTGATGTATATTCCAGTTCCGTTTATGCAGAGCTGACCATTCTTCCATTCTACTTTCCTGAAACCGATGACAGCATTGCCTGTCCAGTCCCCGATTCTCATGGAACAGGGATAGACATGGGGGTATCCGTAACCTTTCGGGTACCACAGTTCCGCTTTCTCTTCTGAGACCTCTATGGACAGCACCTGCTTTCCTTTCTCAAGCCTGACAGTCTCTGTCGTACATGCGCCATGGATCTCACCAGTTACAGTATATTCAGCATCCTTATCTGTCTCTATGACAGCTTCCATCCTCACAGTCCATCTGCCGTCTTTCTCGTACGGCAGAGCCCTGAATGATGATACTTTCATGGAATTATCGTCCGTCATCGTTCCTCCGGCGTTCTTGTTGATTATATCATAGGATGAGACGGCCGGATGTGCTAACATTATTCCATGCGTGACGGATTTGTTAAGGTTGCCGCAGCCTCTCCTGTCTTGAGACCGGCAGATGCTGCTTTCAATGCGGATGGTATCATCGATCTTGCCAGAAAGGCGTATGATGACGGAGCTCTGATAATAGTTTTCCCCGAGCTCTCTGTCCCGGGCTATACAGCTGCTGATCTCTTTTTCCAGCACTCCCTTCTTGAAAGCTGTGAGAGGGCTGTTGAGAGAATCCTTGAGTCCACAGCGGATATGGATGCTGTCATCTTCGTCGGTTTCCCGTACAGCAGGAACGGAAAGCTGTACAACACCGCGCTTGCGCTCTACAGGGGAAAGGTCATGGCGATCATCCCCAAGAAGAACATACCGATGTACGGCGAGTTCTATGAGGGAAGGTGGTTCACCCCGGCCCCTGAAAGGAATGAGACCGTGAGGTTCCTCGGAGAGGATGTCCCGTTCGGGAGGTTCACGATCCTCCGTTTCTCATCTCCTTCCACGCTCCTTGCCGGGGCTGAGATCTGTGAGGATCTCTGGGTTCCTGACAGTCCTTCGGTGGAGCTTGCGAAGGGCGGGGCCATCGTCATAGTCAACCTCTCAGCCTCCGATGAGGTCATCGGAAAGGAGGAGTACAGGAAGAACCTTGTCTCCATGCAGGCCGCACGCCTTCTTTCAGGGTATGTCTACGCGGATGCATCCTGGGGTGAGAGCACTACCGACATGGTCTTCACCGGGAGCAACATAATCGCAGAGAACGGAACAATACTCGCTTCTTCCACATTTGCTGAGGGAACGTACATCATCTCTGAAATCGATACTGCAAGACTTTCTGCAGAGCGTATGAGAATGAACACCTTCTCATCATCGGCAGAAGGTTTTGAATATGTGGAGATTCCGAACACTGAAAGGGAGTGCACACTGACACGTCGCATAGCAAGATACCCGTTCGTTCCGGATGATGACAGGGAGAGGAATGAGAGATGCAGCCGGATACTCAGACTTCAGGCAACCGGACTGATGAGAAGGATTGAGGCATCACATTCGAGGAAGGTAGTGATAGGACTTTCCGGAGGGCTTGACTCGACACTTGCCATTCTCGTGGCAGTCAATGCGTTCAGGATGATGAAGCGGTCTCCTGATGACATCATAGCGGTGACAATGCCGTGCTTCGGAACGACAAAGAGGACGAAGAGCAATGCCGAGAAGCTTGCCAGAGCCCTCGGTACTGACTTCAGGAGCATAGATATAAAGAAGAGCGTGCTCTCACACTTCAGGGACATAGGGCAGAGCGCCGATGATCTCTCGGTCACATATGAGAATGCCCAGGCAAGGGAAAGGACCCAGGTACTGATGGACATAGCCAACAAGGAAGGCGGCATGGTGATCGGAACGGGAGACCTTTCAGAGCTTGCTCTCGGATGGGCCACATACAATGGTGACCACATGAGCATGTACGGAGTCAATTCCTCGATACCGAAAACCCTTGTGCGCTATCTTGTGCGTTATGTCGCGGATACAGCCACAGACGGCTCCTCTCCGGTCCTCTATGACATACTCGCGACTCCGGTCTCTCCGGAGCTGCTGCCTGCGAAGGACGGGGTGATCTCCCAGATAACAGAGGACATTGTCGGACCGTATGAGCTTCATGATTTCTTCCTCTACTATCTCGTGCGTTTCGGATTCTCTCCGAGGAAGATATACCGTCTTGCCCGCATCGCGTTCAGCGGGGTTTATGATAATGCCGTCATAAAGAAGTGGCTTGTCACATTCATCCGCCGCTTCTTCTCCCAGCAGTTCAAGAGAAGCTGTCTGCCGGACGGCCCGAAGGTCGGTACGGTCACGCTCTCCCCGCGTTCTGACTGGAGGATGCCTTCCGATGCATCCGCATCCGCATGGCTTGAGGAAGCGGAGGACTTACCGCTGTAGCACTTTTGGTATATGATTGCTCTATGGCTATTCGCAGATACATCAGTGGATTCATAGGACTTCTCTTCCTGTCTGTGGCGGTGTTCTTCATAATATATTTCTTCGTGCCGGAGGTATCGATGAAGTTCTTCGGCATGGCTTTCGATCAGGAGAAGGCCATTGAGACCGCCATTGATCGTCTTGATGTGTCAGAGGAGGCCAAGAGAATGCTCTCCGATTCATCAGGAGAGCTTGCCTCCTTCTTCAGTGAGAACGCCGATGAGCTCTGGGCCTTCATGAACTCTGATGAGGGAAGGGCCGCTATTGAGAGTGCCGCGAGGACTGCCAGAGATGGTACGCTGTCCTTTGCTGAGGCGCTTTCAGACCGGATCGGGGAGGAGTGATGAAGGTCACATTCCTCGGAACGGGAACAAGTCATGGGGTTCCGGTCATAGGCTGCAGCTGTCCTGTCTGCACATCCACAGATCCACATGACAACCGGATGCGATCATCAATCCTGATCGAGAAGGGCGATTCAGCTGTTGTCATCGATACCGGATGTGAGTTCAGGATGCAGGCGCTGAGGGCCGGGATAAAGCATCTTGATGCTGTTCTGTATACCCATGCCCATGCTGATCATCTGATGGGGCTTGATGATCTGAGGGTGTTCTCAAAGAATGAAAGGTTCCCGGTCTATGGCTTTACCTCCACCCTTGATGCTGTAAGGAAGATCTTCCCATATGCATTCAGGGAACTTCCGTACAAGGGAGCTCCAAGGCTTGAGGCTGTCACCGTGGAGGACGGAGAGATATTCACTGCAGGGACAATTGAATTCCAGGCGATTCCGCTGATGCACGGTCTGATGAGGATAGCGGGGTACAGATTCGGGAGAACTGCCTATCTCACCGATGTCTCTGACATTCTCTGGAATGAGAACAGAGAGAGGCTTGAAGGGGTGAGAACCCTGATCATAGGTGCTCTCCGGGACCGTCCGCACTGGAGCCATTTCACATTCAGTGAGGCTGTTGATGCTGCCAGGACGATCGGTGCAGAGAAGGTCTATTTCACACATATAAATCATGAGACGGGCTACAGGGACATACAGGAGAGATTCGCTCCGTATGCGGAGAGTGCCTACGACGGGCTTGAGCTGGAGGTTGAGGATGAGTGACGGAAAGGAAAGGAAGCTATATATAATCGACGGATACTCTGTCATATACAGGAACTATTTCGCGCATCTCTCGAATCCGCTTACATCACCTGACGGGGTGAACATAAGTGCCTATTTCGGCTTTTTCTCCACGCTTTTCGCCCTCATGGGATCTCATCAGCCGGATTACCTTGCTGTCGTCATGGATGAGAGGAAACCCACATTCCGGCATGAGATGTATCCGGAATACAAGGCCAACAGGGACAAGGCCCCGGAGGATCTTCATGCTCAGGTTCCTATGATCAGGACGACTCTTGAGAAGATGGGTGTTCCTGTCGTCTCCAGAGAGGGCTATGAGGCTGATGACATGATCGCATCCCTTGCTGCGATGGCAGGAAGACAGGGCATACATACCGTCATGGTCACGGCAGACAAGGACCTCATGCAGCTTGTCTCCCCGATGGTCTCGGCACTGCGCCCTCCTCAGAAAGGTGGAAAGGAGTACAGGCTCTATGATGCGGAGGAGGTCAGGAAGGAGTACGGAGTACGCCCTGACCAGATCGTGGACTATCTTACGATCATAGGAGACAAAGCCGACAACATACCCGGTATAAAGGGACTTGGTGAGAAGGGTGCTGTCAAGCTTCTCTCGGAGTACGAGACACTTGATGGAATATACCGCCACCTCGACATGCTTCCTGCAGGCATGAGAAAGAAACTCGAGGAGGGACGCGGGGATGCGGAGCTGTCAAAGAAGCTCATCGTGCTCTGCTCAGATGCACTCCCTGATTCCTTCAGCTTCTCATCCATCGATTCCGAGGCCATAGACACATCGGCCGCAGCTCCTGATTTCGAGCGCTATGGCTGCCGTACGCTCCTGAAACGCATAAAGCAGGATGACAGGAGACCGTTTGTGGAGGATGGTGAGATTCCTGAGGAGAAGAAGGGTGTCTACAGCGCCATCACGGATATCACCAAGGTGAGGGAGCATTTTGAGAAAGCTGAGGAAAATGGTGGCCTGATAGCCCTTGATACGGAGACGACAGGGCTTGAGGAGAATGCCTCAATCGTCGGTTTCTCATTCTCGTATGAGGAGGGGATCGCGTACTACGTTCCACTCATCGCCGGAGGGGAGGAGTATGTACGGAAAGAGGAAGTGAGAGAGCTCTTTGATGAGTTTCTCGCCTCAGGCCGTCTTGCGGTGATAAACCAGAACGTCAAGTATGATCTCAAGACGATATGGAATCTGGGTTCGGATATAGCGCGGATTCATTTCGACACGATGATCGCTGCATGGCTTCTGGACTCCAATGCAAATGTATACAATCTTGATGAACTGTCATCACGGTACCTTGCACATCAGACGATTCACTATGAGGATGTCGTCGAGAAAGGAATGCCGTTCTCCTCTGTCCCCCTTGATAAAGCCACACGTTACGCCGCGGAGGACAGTGATATGGCATACAGGCTGTATCTCCTGCTTTCAGTGAAGCTTGAGGAGCGCTCACTTCTCGATGTGTTCAGGACGTATGAGCTTCCTCTGATAAGAATACTTGCAGAGATGGAGAGATGCGGAATACATCTTTCTTCCCAGCGCATCGATTCACTCAGCAGGGAGTGCGGTGAACGTATAGAGAGCCTTGTCAGCGAGATCTACAGGATGGCAAGGCACGAGTTCAACATAAACAGTACAAGACAGCTTTCGAAGGTGCTTTTCGAGGAGCTGCAACTCCCTGCGGGCAAGAAGACCCAGTACGGTTATTCAACGGATACCGCGACACTTGAAGGGCTCAGAGGAGTGGGTGGCCGTCTTATCGAGTGCATCCTTGAGTACAGACAGCTTTCAAAGCTCATGAGCACTTACATTGATGTTCTTCCTTCCCTTGCGGATGAGAGAGGACGGATCCATACCTCGTTCCTGCAGACGGGAACCGCTACAGGGCGTCTTTCGTCAAGGAATCCGAACCTGCAGAATATTCCTGTAAGGACCGATGAGGGAAGGATGATCAGAAGCGCGTTCACTCCGGAGGAGGGAACAGTGTTCCTCTCAGCCGATTACTCACAGATCGAGCTGGTGGTCCTTGCTCATATGAGTGGGGATGAGGGGCTCAGGAGCGCTTTCAGAAATGGTATAGACGTACACAGGTACACGGCATCCATGATCTTCTCAAAGCCTGTCGATGAGATTGATTCCAGGGAGAGACGGATAGCCAAGACGATAAACTTCGGCATCATGTACGGTATGTCGGCATTCAGGCTTTCCAATGAGCTCGGGATATCGAGAGGGGAGGCTTCTGACTTTATAAAGAAGTACTTTGAGAGGTATTCCGGTGTGAGGGAGTTCGTTGACAAGGTCAATGCATATGCCTCGGAACACGGATATGTCAGGACAGCTTCAGGTCATGTCAGGGAGGTTCTGGGAATAAACAGCTCGAACAAGGTCGAGAAAGCCGGAGCCGAGCGTGTCGCTGTGAATACAGTGATACAGGGAACGGCAGCTGAGATCATGAAGAAGGCCATGATAGCCATTGCCGGAGCCATAAAGGAGAAGAATCTTGAGTCAAGGATGCTCCTTCAGGTCCATGATGAGCTCATATTCGAGGTTCCTGAGAATGAGAAGGATGAGATGGAGGCTCTTGTGAGACGGGAGATGGAGGGAGCCGCGTCGCTTTCCGTTCCGCTTCATGTCTCGATCGAGTTCGGATCATCCTGGGGGGATATGCACTGATGATCGTGGGTCTTACCGGAAAGTCATGCGCGGGAAAGGATCTCTTCGCATCATTCCTGCCTGCTGACAGGTTCTCTGTCATAGATGTCGATGCGCTCGGACATGATGCTCTCCTGATGAACAGGGACAGGCTTGTGGAGGCGTTCGGACCGTCCGTCAGAGGCTCCGACGGAAACATAGACCGTAAGGTTCTCGGCCCAATCGTCTTTTCCGATCCCGGAAAGCTTGAAAAGCTCAACTCAATCACCCATCCCTGGATGGTCAGGGAAGCCCTGTCCAGAGCTGAGAGCGCGGAGAAGGAAGGCCTCATAGCCGTGATAAACGCTGCGATTCTTGAGCGCATGGGTTTTGTGGAGCACTGCGATGCTGTCATCCTCGTCATCGCACCATATGAGAAACGGCTTGAGAGAGCTCTCATGAGGGACGGCCTTACCGAAGAGGCGTTCAAAGCGCGCTCAGATGCCCAGAAGGATATAGGTGAGAGCCTCTTCTCATCAGGAAAGAGGGTCATAACGATAGTCAACGACAAAGATGACGGGGAACTGAGAAGACAGGCTGAGTTCCTTTCAGCCTCTCTGTAGTATAATTTGAGAAGGAAAGGGATTTTGTTCCTTTCCTGATATCAATGTTACGGGCCATGGTTTAGCCTGTGCGGCCATGGCCTTTCAGCTTAGTCTTTTCTCGACAAGTCTGTATCTGCTGTGTTATTCTTTTCAAAGAGGCGGAACAATGGGCAGGAAAACTAGGATCGTATTGCTTTCGGTTACCACAGTTCTTGCGGTAGTGACATTCATAGCTATGCTCGCGGTGAGACCGGGAACTGAAAGTCAGGTTCTTGAGGCTGCAAGGGAAAGGCAGCAGGAACCTCTTCTGTCCGTTTCCGAACCGCTTGAGACAGACGTGAAGACTCTGTCGGATGAGGAGCGTATGGCTGAGAAGGTCAGAGAGCTTCTTCTCTCTGATGAGGCTTTCATAGCGTCTCTCTCCTCTTCCATCGAATTCATTGTTCCTGAGTATGTGACTGAGTGGGTTGAGAGTGATGAGGCTGCGGCCATCCTTGATGATCTTCAGGAAAGAGGGGTTTCTGAGGCAGTCTCAAGAATAGTCACCGAGGAGAACATAAACGAGATCGCGGCCGTTGTCGCCTCGAAGCTCGGAACGGATGATGCAGGTGTCTACAAGGATGCGACTGACAGGGTAGTCTCGATCATCGCAGGTTCTCTTGTTATTCCTGAGCTTCAGAAAAAAGCTGTCGAGGAAGCGGTCAACGCCTTCTATGCTGACAACAGTGACAGGATAGCCTCCGATGTCATCAGAACTGCAGTCGAGGAGTACAGTGCGCTCACGGCAGAGGAGAAGACAGCGCTTCTTGATCTTGTGTCCATCTATGACGAGAACCGTGAGGCCATCATCAATGACATCATCAGCATGCTCCCGGAGGATGAGGAGATTGACGCTGAAAAGATAGCAGCAGAGCTTTATGACAAGTACAGGGATCAGGTGGCGGAGGATGTAATAGCATATTACATTGATCACTATGGTCTGCCTCAGCCGGCTGCAGAGGCTGAAGCTGAGGAGGAGACTCCTGCTGTTGAGACTGAGCCGAGTCCGACACTTCCTGCAAAGGAGGCGATCACCGCACCTGTGTTCTCATCTGAGCCGGCAGTCGCTCCGGGCGCTTCCCAGGAGGATTACAACAGAGCCCGTGAGAGCATGAGGGCAAAGGAGCTTGAGCGCCTCTCCGCATTCATCAATTAAGAGGATCAGGATACCTTCTCGTATCACCTTCAGGGGTCGTGAATATATATTCGCGGCCCTCTTTTCCTATCAGATGGTTTTCAGTGAGGATCACCTTTCCGCCCCCGTCGGGAAGGTCTATCGTGTACTGGGGCATGCCGAGACCTGAAAGCTCTGTTCTCATCTTCTTCTCGATCTCAAGTCCCTTTTCGACAGGGACTCTGAGGTGCTGTGTTCCCCTCACAAGATCACCCTGGAAGAGGTAGTATGGCTTGATCCTGTTGTAGAGCAGTCTGTTACAGAGCTCTATGAGTGTGTCAGCATCGTCATTGACTCCACGGAGAAGCACTGTCTGATTCATTGCAGGAATTCCGAGATCGAGAAATCCGTTCACTGCCCTGACCGCATCCTCAGTCAGTTCTGCGGGGTGGTTGAACTGTGTCATGAGGTAGAACGGCGCTCCTGTCTGGTTCTTCCGTATGATGCTGAAAAGGCTGTCAGTGAAACGCTCCGGACATACTGCCACCGCACGCGTGCAGAATCTGAGGATCCCAGACGGAGCATGTGCTTTGAACGTACTCAGAAGATGATCCAGCCTCTCATCTGAGAGGGTGAACATATCGCCACCGGTGAGGAGGATCTCCTTCACCTCCCTGTGATTCTCCACATAGACTGCGGCTTTCTCTATCTCCTCTCCGGTAGCAGGACCTGTGAGAGTTCCTGTGAACCGTCTTCTGAAACAATGCCTGCAGTATGAGAAGCATCTGTCCGTCACAAGGAAGGCCACTCTGTTGTGATAGCGGTGGATGAGTCTGCTCTCATTCTCATGTTTCTCCTCAAGAAGGGGATCCATGGTACCATCCGTGTCGGTATTCTCCAGCGCATCAGGAACGAACTGCTTTCTTATTGCGGGGATGCTGAGCATTGATGCCATATGATCTGAGATGAGAAGCGGGAGGGTGTTCTTGCCATCCTCCTTCCATCTCCTCTCGCTTTCAGTGAGATCAATGAGCTTTTCCAGTTCCTTCTCTGATGTGACCGGCATGCGGATTTTATACCACCGAGCCCCGGAGCTCTGCAAGCGGATTATCCTTTCTGTTATACTCAGCATATGGCAAATGAAAAAAAGAGCCTCTCCGGCTATTATGTTACGACATTCCTCATCGGTCTCGGTTTCTTCACAATGGGCCTGATGGATCCTCTGTATGACAACTATGTTCCGATGTTCCTTGGAAACTACATTAAGTCATCGGCAGTCATAGGCGCAGTGATGACGCTGGACAATGTGCTGGCGGTCTTCCTCATTCCTGTCTTCTCCGCGCTTTCCGACAGGACAAGGACGAGGATCGGAAGGCGTATGCCGTATATAATCACATTGCTGCCGCTTACGGCTGTATTCTTCGCTCTCGTGCCGTTCTCGGCTCTGGAATCACTTGCTTTTCTTATCGTGACGGTATTCATGCTTAACATCTTCAAGCAGGCTGTGCGCGGTCCTGTCGTCGCTCTGATGCCTGATATGGTTCCTGCTGATCTGAGAAGCGAGGCGAACGGAGTCATAAACACGATGGGAGGACTTGCCACCATACTCGGTACTGTCGTGCTTGCAAGGCTCATGGATGTTAAGGTATTCGTTCCGGGCTACGGGGAATCGGACAGGATACTTGCATTCCCAGTGGCATCTGTCTTCGTCATCATCGCGGTCGTGCTTCTCTTCATCTTCGTCAAGGAGAGGAAAGGAAAGGGAGAAGGCGAGGAGAAGGAGAAAAAGGAGCCTCTTCTCAAAAGCCTCAAGGCTATCTTCAGCGAGGGTGACAAGAGCGCTCTCTTCATCCTGCTCTCACTTCTTTCATGGTTCATCGCGTATCAGGGAATATTGCCGTTCATAGGTATCTATACAGTCACTGAGCTCGGTACCAGTGCAGGAACCGCAGCCCTCTCGTCCGGTATGGTGGGCATCGCCTATGCGATATTCGCCGTTCCTTCAGGAAAGTTCGCCCACAAACATGGCAGGAAGAAGACGATAAGGATGGCTCTCGCCGCGATAGTCGTGGTCCTTCTCCTTGTATTCCTCCATGGAACACTTACAAAGAGTCTTGATCCTTCATTCCGTCTCATATCGTTCTGGATCCTGCTCTTCCTCTTCGGTATCTTCTGGGTCACCGTTGTCACGAACTCCTTCCCGATGCTCTGGCAGATGGCTGATTACTCAACCATCGGTGTCTACACAGGTGCATACTATTTCTTCTCGCAGATGGCATCGATCATCGCACCTCCGCTTGCAGGCGGTTCGATAGACCTTTTCGGCTATCCTGCACTGTTCATTTTCGGCCTTGTGTTCATGCTCGCGGCATTCTTCCTGATGGGCAATGTCACAAGAGGAGAGGCTGAGGACTGATTATCTTCAAGAGATTAGGTTCCGATGTCTTTGAAAATGACGCTGTTGGGGTTATTATTCAGTTAAGGAGGCATTAATGATCATAGCTAGGCGCATGACCCGCAATCCTGTTACAGCTACTCCTGATATGTCGGTAGGAGAAGCATCTGATCTGATGAAGAGGGAGAAGATCCACAGACTCCCCGTACTCGATAAAGACAAGAATCTGGTAGGTGTCGTGACCGAGAAAGACGTTCTGCACGCATCTCCGTCTCCCGCTTCCAGCCTTTCAATACATGAGATGGCATACCTCCTTTCAAAGCTGAAGGTGAAGGATCTCATGACCCGTGATGTCGTGACGATCACGGAGGATACGACAGTGGAGGAAGCTGCGAGACTGATGGTTGATCAGGATCTTTCCTGTCTTCCTGTCGTACAGGGCACAAAGCTTGTCGGAATCGTGACAAAGAGTGATATGTTCCGCATCCTTCTCGAGCTCTTCGGTGCAAGGCACTACGGAGTGAGAATGTCCTTCCTCGTAGAGGACAAGCCCGGAACGATTGCAAAGATAAGTGCTGTGCTTGCCGACAAGGGCCTTGATATCGTATCCTTCGGTACATTCACAGGAACCGATCCCACGAACGCGATCTGTACGATCAAGGTGCAGGGATGCACGAAGGCGGAGCTTCTGGATCTGATGAAGCCGCTGGTTGCCGAGGTTCTTGATATCAGAGAAGCTTGAGGCAGATGAAAGGAAAGAAGAAGACAAGGGCGGCCGATATAAAGCGCCGCCTTATTGATGATGAGAGGGAACCTTCTCCGTTTGCAGGCATAAAGCTTGTGGAGAAGAAGGAAGAAGAGAAGAAACCAAAGGTAAAACCTGCTCCCTCAAAACCGAAAAAACCCTCTGAAATAGTCCAGGGCTATGATCCTTCATCATCATTTGCCGATATTCTCTATTCATTCGAACATACAGGCAATCCATACTCGATGCCCGCCCCGAAACGGGGAGAGATGAAGAAGCCCGAGGTTGATTTCGGCACGATCCTTGACCAGTGGGAGGGGCGCGGAAAGAAGAAGCCTGAGCATAAGGCGGTGGAGACGAAGAAGAGCACATACAGTCCCACACGTTCCTTCGGTGATATCCTTGACAGCTTTGAAGGCAGGAAGCCGTCAGTGAAGAAGGAAAGCATTTCACCAGATAAGGCAGAGGAAGAAATTCCGAAAGACACGCTCTTCAGGGAAAAGGAGGAGGATGATGTCGTCTCATCATCTGTCTCATGGACGATCTTCGGAGGAAGGAATGAGGAGTTCAGAAGGCCGGAACCTGAGAAGAAGGAAGAGAAGGCTGAGGAGACTCCAGTAAAGGAAGAGAAAAGAAAACCTCTATATAAACCGTCAAAGTCATTTGCGGACATTCTCTCTGAGTATGAGGGAGAGAGAAAGACCGTGGAGACTTCTGTTCCTTCTGTTAAGGAAGATCCTGTTGTCAGAGATATGCCGGAGGAGAAACCTCTTTCGGAGAATCTCTTCAGGACTCCATCAGACGGAGAGAAGAGGTCAGAGGGAGTCGCGTGGTCAGTCTTCGGCGGTAATGAGAGAAAACCGGAGAGAAAGACAGAAGAGGCTGAGAGCAAGCCTGAACCGGTTTCTGAGAAGGTTCCTGTCAGACATTACAAGGCTGAGAAACCATTTTCCACTATACTCAGTGAGTATGAGACAAAGGACAGGGAGAAGACCTTTGACGAGTATCTGAAGGAGAAGGGGGATGGTGAGAGAAAGCCTGCGGTGATCACGATATCAAAGCTGCGTACAATGCCTCCACAGGCAACGCTTGATCTCCATGGTGATACCGTGAAGGAAGCTGAGGATGAGGTGAGACGGTTTCTCTCGGAGTGTGTTGAGAACAGACTCAGAAAGATATCCATAATAACGGGAAAAGGGCTCCACAGTGAGGATGGAGTAGGTGTTCTCAGACAGACTGCCCTGAGAATTCTTGATGAGAGCGGTATTGTGAGTGAGATCTCAAGCGCTCCGTCATCAGCCGGCGGCTCCGGAGCGCTCTGGATAATTCTTAAAGCTTAGCGCTCGCGGTATACGATTCTTCCCTTTGTGAGGTCGTACGGAGAAAGCTCAACCTTGACTGTGTCACCAGGAACGATCCTGATATAGTGCTTTCTCATCTTGCCTGAAAGATGGGCAAGTATTACGAGCTTGTTGGTAAGCTCAACGCGGAACATCGTGTTCGGGAGGGCTTCCTTTACCACGCCCTCTACTTCAATTGCTTCTTCCTTAGCCATTTTCACTCCTAAGACTTGAGAAAGTATATGTATGGCAAAGTATTATGTCAATAAAACGGTATTACCTGATACGGTACCGCCTGCCCGGACCTCTGCCTTCAGCTGTGATGAGTCCTTTTGCCACCATCTCTGAGAGAATCTCCTTCGTCCTCGATGATCTGAGTCCCAGCATGTCCGCGATCTGTGACGATGATGCGCTCACTGCACTGTCCAGATAATCGAGTATCATGTGCTCCCTCGATCTTCCGCTTATGTACGGGATACTATGTCTGTGACTTCTGAGAGGAACATATTCAGCTTCTCTCTCTTTTATGAACATGCCGGACGGAAGCTTTGTCAGAGGCAGCGTGAGCCTTACTCTCGCCGGAGTCATATCCTCCTCGATCACTGGTTCAGAAAGTCCTGATTCCCTGTATGTCCTGTATATGGCCTCAAGACCTGTACCTGCACGTTCCCCTATGTCTATCAGTGAGAACATTGTGCTTATTGCAGGATTCCTTGTATCGGATATGCCTCCCTGTTTCGCCACTTCCGGACTTATGCGGAAGCGTCCCGGGTTGGTGAATGATATGCATTCAGTTCCTCTGATGATCACCGTACCTCTCTCGCCATCGTAATCGGCATGTATGAGGGCATTGGCAAGAGCCTCCCTCACGGCTTTGTGCATTGCCGTATCATCGACTCTGTATATTCCATCCAGCTGGAATGGCCTTCTCAGGCTCTCCTCAAGTCTCGATGAGATCCGGAAGAAGAAATCATATATGTTTCCTGACCAGTCTCCTGAGGATGAGATGATCCTGTCTGTCCATCTCATGGAAGCATCCAGCTTCTCCTGATAATCCAGAAAATACTGGCTGAAGATCTGCACGATCTCATGATGGAAACCGAACATGAGCAGTCCGGCTTTCGTCGGGTGGAACTGACCGTCATTTCCCTTTCCGACAGCACCTATCCTGTACAGGAATTCCGGTACGGAAAGCCCTGCCCACACATGATCAGGACGTTTTGCAGAGAAGAGATTGCGGTAACGTGACACAGTTTCCATCGAGAGTGAGTCAAGTCCGTTTCTCTCCAGCACCGTCCTGTCATTCGGCTCTGACGCATCCCTGATCATCCCATAGAGTTCCTTCTCTGTACATCTGTAGTCTCCGTCACCACGTCTGATGAACGTTTCTGCGTGATCACCTTTCAGATAGACCGGCCTGTCAGTCCTGTTTGCCTGAGGAACATTGATTGCTATTATATCTTTACCGTCCACAGTATGAATTGTCACATCGGATGGTGAGAGAATGTTCAGGCTGACTTTGTTTCTGTTAGATACAGTGTTCCAGAAATCCTTCAGGATGGCTTCCGTATCGCCGACTCCCTGAGGAATCAGCGTTCCGTCTGCTGACTCTGAGACTCCCAGAAGTATCGTTCCTCCATTTGTGTTCGCGAATGCCGATATGTTTCCCATATGCTTTTCGGAAGACTGTGTCCTGCAGTCTTCGCTTCCAGAGATGGTCCTTCCTTTCTGTCAAGAAGTGCGGCTATGTCCATATGAACTCCTCCTGTATCTCTTTACGCTCCATCCTGCCTTTTCTGACAGTCATCTTCTGGATTTTCTGTCATCTGGTGCGAATACGCCGGAAATGGCGAATTAAATCATGAATATATTGTATCAGACGCCGGTTCTGTCAGCACATGAAAAAGGGAAGGGCATCAGCCTCTTCCCTCATGATCAGAGTATATGGTTCAGGAAGTCCTGGGTTCTCTCGCTCTTGGGCGATGTGAACATCTCCTCCGGGGATCCTGTCTCGATGACCTCTCC
>CALXON010000183.1 GCA_944389985.1 uncultured Spirochaetaceae bacterium
GAGGAATCTCTACCTCACGACACAGCTGATAGAGACCGGCGTTCCTGTCGTGATCGCGCTCAATATGGCAGACCTTATTGAGAAGCGCGGACTGAAGATCGACACGAAGAGGCTCTCGATGGTGCTCGGATGCCCTGTTGTCGAGACATCGGCGCTGAAGAAGACAGGACTGGATGCAGTCATCAGGGAGGCTGAGAGAACTGCAGGAGCAAAGGAGGGAAAGCTTCCCGGAGAGATCTTCACTGAGGAGATCGAGAAGGCTGTGAAGGAAGCCGGAGAGCTTCTTCCATCCTCCGTGTCTCCAGAGAAGAGACGCTGGTATGCTGTGAAGCTTCTCGAGAATGATGAGAAGGCTGTAAGTGAGCTCGCACTCTCATCTGACGCGCTGAAGAAGGCTGCTGAGATCAGGAAGGCTGTTGAGAAGAACCATGATGATGACATGGAGTCGATCATCACAGACCAGCGCTACAGGTATATCCAGAAGATCGTCTCTACCTGCGTCAGGAAGGGTAAGACGGAGATGAGTACCACTGACAAGATCGACCGCATAGTGACGAACAGGGTTCTCGGCATCCCTATCTTCATCCTTGTCATGTTCCTCGTCTACTATGTCTCGGTGACAACTGTCGGTACCTGGGTCACTGACTGGACGAATGACACATTCGGAGGCTGGGTCGCTGACCTCTTCTCGACAGGACTTGCGGCAATAGGAGCGGGAGATCTCGTGACAAGCCTTGTGGTTGACGGTATCGTCGGCGGTCTTATCGCCGTTCTCGGTTTCGTGCCCCAGATGGCGATTCTCTTCCTCTTCCTCTCTGTCCTCGAGGACTGTGGATACATGGTCAGGATCGCGTTCGTCATGGACAGGGTGTTCAGGCACTTCGGTCTTTCAGGAAAGAGCTTCATTCCCCTCCTGATCTCCTCAGGCTGTGGAATTCCAGGCATCATGGCATCACGCACCATCGAGCAGGACAATGACAGAAGACTTACGATCATGACAGCGACATTCGTTCCCTGCGGTGCGAAACTTCCTGTCATCGCACTGATGGCCGGAGTCATGTCAGGAGCTGTCGCAGGCTACAGCGCAAGCGCATGGGTCGCTCCTGTGATGTACTTTGTCGGAATCGTCGCGGTCCTTGTCTCCGCGATCATGCTCAAGAAGACAAAGCCTTTCAGCGGCAAGCCCGCTCCGTTCGTGATGGAGCTTCCCGCATACCACATTCCGTCAGCGAAGACAGTCCTGCTGCATGTATGGGAGAGGCTCAAGGGCTTCATCATCAAGGCGGGAACGATACTCTTCCTTGCATGTGTCGTCATGTGGTTCCTCGCAGGCTTCGGCTTCGGACCTGACGGATTCGGAATGGTCGAGGACAGCGCTGACAGTCTTCTTGCCGTCATCGGCGGTGCGATCGCTCCGCTCTTCGCTCCTCTCGGATTCGGCGAGTGGCAGCCGGTTGCGGCATCACTCTCGGGCTTCACGGCAAAAGAGGCGATCGTCTCCACGATGGGCGTACTGGCGAATGTCGAGGCTGGAATGGAAGAGGATGCTGTCGCAGTCGCGGCTGTCATCGGATCATGGTTCCCGACAGCTCTTGCAGCGTTCTGCTTCCTGATGTTCAACCTTCTTGACTCACCGTGTCTTGCGGCAATCGCGACAATGGCACAGCAGCTCCAGTCAAGGAAGTGGTTCTGGTTCGCGATCATCTTCCAGAATGTGTTCGCATACGTTGTCACACTGATCGTGTACCAGCTCGGAATGCTCTTCGCCGGCGGTGCGTTCGGAATCGGAACCGTCGTCGCAATTGTTCTTCTTGCAGTCATGCTCTACATGCTCTTCCGCCCGGATCCGTACAAGGATCTCAAGGTCTACTCGAAGAGATCTGTACAGGCTGCATCTGTATGACCTAAGGAAGGCGGGAGACCGCCTTCCATACTATGGAGTTCTCATGGCTGATATTCTTGTACTTTCACTGGTCGCTCTCTACTCACTCTTTGTGATAAGGGGAATCCTCAGAAAAAGGAAGCAGGGCGTATGCTCAGGCTGCTCCTCCGGTTCCTGCGCTGGCTGCAGGGGCTGCTCTTCAGAGTACATTGACAGTCTTATAAGGAAGGCTGTTGAAGAGAAGGAGGGCGTATGACCGGCGGATACTCGGGCTCTTCGATGTTCTACATGGTCCTGGTCCTTCTCTCACTCTATGTGATAGGTATGGGAGCGTACCTGGCGGTACAGAAGATAAGGAAGCTGAGAGACAGAAAGCGTGATGAGCGCTTCGGGAAGTGATCATGGTTGATGTAGTCATAGTTCTTATAGTCGCTGTCCTCCTTGTATTCGCAGCAAGGGGCAGTGTGAGACATTTCAGGGGCGAAGGTCCCTGCTGTGGCGGCGCGGCGGTGAAGGCCGGGGAGAAGGCTCTTGCCGGACCTGTCGTGAAGCGCCGCACGATGAAGATAGACGGCATGCACTGCCAGAACTGCGCGGAGCGTGTCAAGGCGGCTGTGAACAGCGTTGACGGAGCTGCGGCAGAGTATGTCGACTACAGATCAGGGACTGCTGATGTGAAGTTCGACAGGGACACAGATGACTTTCTTGTGAGGAAAGCCGTGGAGAATGCCGGATACAAAGTGCTTTCAATGGCATGAATCCATCATTACAGGGCTCTCTGATGTGGTATAAGCTTCCGCCTCTGAATTAATATGTGATCAGGGACGGAGGCTTTTTCATGAATATAAAGGAGTATCTTTCAGCTATCGATTACCCGGGGCGCATTGTCGCATCAGGCTGGGACAGTAACGGTAAACCCGTTCTTCTCTATGCGATAACAGCCAGAAGTGAGAACAGCAGGAACCGTGTGCTCTCTCTGGACGGAGGGATACTCAGAACAAAGCCCTATGATGAGTCGAAGGTGGAGGATCCGTCGCTCATCATCTACAGCGCGATGAGGACCTCCGGCTCAGCTGTGATCCTCTCGAACGGTGACCAGACAGATACGATCGCTGAATGCATCTTCCGCGGTAAAAGCCTTGAGGAGGCCCTTGCATCAAGGACATACGAGCCCGATGCGCCCAACTACACACCGCGTATCAGCGCAGTGATGGATGGCGATAATCTTTTATTATCGATAATCAGGAAAACTGGCGATGATACGGACCGCAGGATATTCCGCTATGAGAGGGAAGACGGAGTCATCCACCTCATACACACCTACATGCATGACGGGGATCCTCTTCCCTCATTCGGAGGTCTTCCTCTAAGGCTTGATGCGGAGGATATGGAGAAGCTTACGGAAGACACATGGTCAGCACTCTCTCCTGAGAGGCGCGTCGCACTCTATGTGCGCATTGGTGATGCTGAGAGGATAGTGAACGCGAAGGAGGAGGAAAATGACTGAACGCATCGATCTCAAGTACGGCTGCAATCCCAACCAGAAGAGCGCATGGATAGAAAGACAGGGAGGACTTCCTGTCGAGGTCCTGAACGGCAGGGCGGGGTACATCAATTTCCTCGATGCCCTGAACGGCTGGCAGCTTGTCTCTGATCTCAGACGTGTCACGGGCCTTCCCGCAGCAACATCATTCAAGCATGTCTCCCCTGCAGGTGCCGCCATAGGACGTCCTCTTTCAGAGACGGAGAGGCGTATGTCCTACATCTCATTAAAGACTGAGCTTTCTCCGCTTGCCTCTGCATATGTCAGGGCAAGAAGCGCTGACAGGATGAGCTCCTTCGGGGACTTCATCGCACTCTCTGACATCTGTGATGTCTCAACGGCGAAAGTCATCTCAAGAGAGGTTTCAGACGGTGTCATCGCTCCGGGATACGACCCGGAGGCCCTTCAGATACTCCGTGAGAAGAGGAAGGGAACGTACACAGTGCTCCGTATCGATCCTGACTTCATCCCGGAGATGGAGGAGAGGCGCACTCTCTTCGGTATCTCATTCGTACAGGACAGGAATGACTATATTCCCTCCGGCAGGGACTTTGAGAACATCGTGACAAAGAATAGGAACCTGAAAGATGATGCCCGTCGTGATCTCTCGGTCGCTCTCGTGACGCTCAAGTACACACAGTCCAACTCTGTCTGCTACGCATACGGCGGACAGACTATAGGAGTGGGGGCAGGGCAGCAGTCGAGGATACACTGCACGAGGCTTGCAGGCGGCAAGGCCGACCTCTGGAACCTCAGACACTCGGAGAAGGTTCTCTTACTTCCATTCCTTCCCGGCCTTTCCAGGAACGACAGGGACAACATCATCGAGCAGTATCTTTCGGATGATCCCGAGACCGATGTGATCTCATCGTGGAGGGATTACTTTACAGAAAAGCCTGAGCCGTTCACAAGGGACGAGAAGCGTGAGTACCTGAAGAGCGTGAAAGGCATCTCGCTCGCCTCCGATGCGTTCTTCCCGTTCCATGACAATATAGACAGGGCGGAAAGAAGCGGTGTCAGCTACATCGCGGAGCCCGGGGGAAGCGTCAGGGATGATGCTGTGATAGAGCGTGCGGACATGTACGGCATGGTCATGTGCTTCACATCCGTGCGGCTCTTTCACCACTGAGCTGAGATTATCCGGGTAAGACCTCCTGATGCCCCGTCTCTGGAAGGAGAATCGGGAGAGGAGGGAAAATATGAGGAAAACAACATTATCGATTCTCTTCATCCTGCTCATCGCCGGATGCACTTTCCATGATCTCTTTCCGATCGCTCCCGACACAGAGAGTGACAGAACGGAGGAGTCATATAATGACTCTCTGGTGACCGTTCCCGAGAGCGGAAACATCAGTGACTACTTCCCCGGCGGTATTGACGGTGTGAAGATGAACGGGACCAGGTATGAGCTCTATGTGGGAGGCTCGCTATATGCCTCTGTCGAGGAAGGCGGAGCGACGGCTGCCGGGAAGGGGATAACGCTTGAAGCGTCGAACGGAGTGATGCTCTTTACAAAGGTAAATACACCCCCGTTAAGATTCCGGTTGAAATAAAATCAGACAAAAACTCAATAATCTGTAAAATTAACTCATAAAATTTATACAGCTGAGTAATTTTCATCGCGTTTAACCGCGAATTTACCGAGATCTAATGAATTTTGTTGACAGCCCCCCTGAAATACCTTAGAAAAGTCATCGGTATAAGATGAGACTGGTGCATGAATGTGCACCATCCCTGGTTTATCCCACCTTGCCCTGTAGTGGACAATTTGGTCCATTACAGGCTGGGTGGGGGGGGGGGTATTTCAAGGTTCAAGTCTCATCATGCAGAGAATCGTCCGGAGACGGACTTCCAGGGGAGGCATGATGAGAACGAGAAGGATACTGCTGTTTCTTATCTTGTTCGCGGTGACAGTGTTCACCGCAGGGGCGTATCAGTTATCGCCTCTTAATGTTACTTATGACCCTACCGGAGCAGGTAGTGCCAAGGTCTATACGATCGTCAACGATTCAGATTCACCGATCGCCATAGAGGTCAGTGCTGTGAAGCGCAGCATAGACATTGACGGTAACGAGTACAATGAGGAAGTTCCTCAGTACTTTTCAATCCAGCCTAACAAAATGATCATAAGGCCCGATTCCACACAGCTTGTCCGTGTGCAGTACAGGGGACCTTCGACGGTGACAAAGGAGCTCTCGTTCAGAATAGTCTCTGAGCAGATCCCGATGCCTTCAGGTGCCTCTGATCAGGAAGCAGGACAGATGATCTCATTCCTCTTCGTATACTCCACAAGCGCATACGTCAGACCGTCGCGCGTTGTGGAGAGCGTCACGGGAACAGCATCCGTGAACGATGAGGGTAAGCTTGAGATTGTACTGGAGAACACGGGTTCCGTGCATCAGATGCTCAATTCACTTGCAATTACAGTCACTGGTGACAACGGTGCTCAGTATGTTCTCACGGAAGAGGAGCTTGAACCTGTCACAGGGCAGAACCTTCTGACCGATTCAAAGCTCAGGACAGTCATCGAGATCCCTGAAGAACTCGCTGGCTGTACAGCGTACACTGTGGCCGTCTCATACGACTTCAGCTATTAGGGTATATCTGGAACGGGAATCAAATGAACAGGCAGGACTGGCTCAAAGCCGTCCGCAAGGGTTTACTCACCAATTTTGCGGTCGCCATAGGGTCCATAACAGCATTCACACTCACAAATGGCCTTGCATCCGCGCTGGCTCTTGCAGTGCTTGTTCTTGATGCCCTGTCAGCAGTGGTTTTCATCGTATCCACATATCTGGGGAAAACCGCCGCTGAGATGGCATTGGTTATGACAGTTCTCGGAGTTGTGACACTCATGCTTCTTCTCTGCTGGGTATTCTCATACCTTTTCTCCAGCAGCATGGCTGCTGCAGAGCCTGAGGAAGCAACTGAAACAGCAGTTCCTCTTGAAAGGGAGGAGGGTGTCTCCATGGCAGAAGGGGAGGAAGAACTCCCAGATCCTTCTGACAATGATCCTGAGAATGTTCCTCTGACGGTGACTGAGGAGGAAGGTGAGGAGACTCCTGATGAAGAGCAGTTGACTTCTGTCACTGAAAGTGATGTGGAAGAGACTCCTCTCATCGTCGATGAGCCTGAGACGGCCGATGTTCCATCTGCTCCGGAGATCTTCGTATCTTCCGCTGTGATTGAGAAAGGTTCAGCTGTAACTGTTGATTCTTCTGTGGATACTCCCCTTGAAACAGCAGATGATGCAGTTACAGCTGAAAATATATCATCAGATAATTATACATCTGATGAGGAAAAACAGACAATAAATATTGATGCTGTCCCAGAAGAAAAACCTGAGGAAACTTCAGCTGATCAGGCTTCTGCATCCAATGATTTCTTTGCAGGACTCTCTGATGAGGAAGCTGCTTTCTGGGCAGATTTCTACATAGCAGGCGAGGATGAGTTCACGCTTGAAGATGGTAATTACTATCTCGGGCTTAATGTGAATGAGGTTTATTTCGGAGTGATCAGTGCTGTAATTTCAGACGGCAATGTGATGATCTCGCGTAAGGAACTGCTGTCATATATATCTGATTATCTTACAGAAGAGGCGATTGAAAGACTTTTCAGTGATGATAATGAGATGATGCCACTGTCATCCTTTGAGGAGAAAGGAGTCAGAACAGAGTTCATCCCTGAGAATTATGATATTTTCCTCACATTTGATACTGTGGATATGCCTGTCCAGGTATTGAGTGTCAGATCGAAGGATTCAAGAAGGACAAGGCCTATTGCTGATTCAATAGATCTTGAACCGGCTGTATTCTCTCTCCGCTCTACCTATAAGTTTGATGCTGATTTCACAGTCTATCCTTTTGAGGATTTCACGAATTCACTTCGTTTCACCTTCAGCTCATCAAACGAGGCAAGGCTTTATGATGTCCACCTTATCTTTGATTACACCATGAGGTTTGGACTGAATTACTTTGATTTCGATTTCGGTTCATACCGTTTCTATACTGATATCGGCGATGAGGGAATGCGCCTTACATGGGGAAACATCAATACAGATCTTCTCTATACTTCGGGAACAGCTGTGGGTATCAGATTTGAGAAGGATCTCAGCTATGCTTCTCCTTCCGTAAAGCGCAGAAGCCATATTGAGAAGACGATATCGGTAGAGAAGGAGTCTGTTGTACAGATTCTCAATGAAGGCC
>CALXON010000184.1 GCA_944389985.1 uncultured Spirochaetaceae bacterium
CCAGAATTGGGAGAACCATTAATCAGAGATAAATCAGCCTTACCTCCACCCATTCCAAAGTACAACATCAGATTCTGGATGACAGAGCACTGCTCTTCCATTGTCAGTTCAAGAAATATATCTCTTCCACTTTCTATTGTATTTAGTTGATTGGCAGGGCGATAAGAATATATTGAAAGCTTTGCTTTTTCCAATAATGTATCGTAAAGAGCTACAAGAGACTCTTCCGTAATACCATCAAACTCTGGAACGATCTTTATCTCCTTGTAGATCCTCCGTTTCTCCAGGAATTTATCAATACGTTTGACCAGAAGGGACTGCTCGTTATCCAGCAAGAGAGGAACTGCGGATGAAGCTAAAAATACAGTTCCACCCGAAGAAGTTCCTGTTATATTGCAGACAAAGCCATTTACAGACAGCTTTGTATTCATCAGCACTCTTGTTCTGATGACCTCTGGATCATCGAGTTCAAGCTCGGATACACAGTACTCCTTTATCGCATCCGGAGTGGAAAGCCTGTCGCTGTCAATGATGCTTACAGGAATCAGTCTGACCACTCTGCTCTTCTTCTCCTGATACGAGACAAGGGCGAAATGACTTATTGAAAGCTTATTGTATCCTCCATATCTCTCCACCCATTCATCAAGTACCTTCTTAGGATCATTGCTGTTCCTGAGCTTTGCCTGCAGAACAGGATCACTAATCTTTCTCGGCAGAAGCTTCGCTCCACCGGAAACAGGCATGAGATCGAAGAGCTGACCTGTCCTTGACTCAGGCTGGACCGTATAGAGGATATCATTCCTTCCCATATACCTGGTGACTGTCGAGATAGTTCCATTGTCACCCTTAATCCAGGCACCTCTGACGTTGAACCTGAATGGATCTGCGATGCTGTAATATCCGTCAGGTTCTGTATTCTGCCGTTTGAAGAAATCAGAGGTGTACTTCGTATGCAGCACATTGCCCACAACGATATTCAGGTATGCATCCTTGGCATGGTGAAGGCTGTTCACAGAACGCGACTTGTAGAACCTGTACTTGTTTCTGAACTCTGAAACTTTACCGGCCTTCGAATAGACAACAAGAGTGTCCTTCCCGAAATAGCGCTTGAGTATCTCTATCGTCGCCTTCGTTGACTGGGAAGTCTCGACAAGCTGCCTGTTTATGAAACCTTTCTCATCATCCTCATTCAGAGGGGTGTTCCTCACAAGTCTCTGATATTTCTTATCTGAAATAAGTCCCATCTTCAGAAGCTTCTTCCAGTATGGCTGCATCTTCTCTCTGATATCATCACGGAGCGGGTACCTGTCTGACTTGAGGGAGTTCTCCTCCTTCAGGACAATGACCTTGTTGTCCAGAGAATCATCATCGGACTTTGAATACGGATATATGTGGTCAACATCATACAGTGCTGTATTTCCAATCTCCTCGAGGTTCAATGCCTTACCCGAATACATGCTCTTTCCAAGCTGTGTGAAATAGAGGAAAAGCTTGTCACGTCTGGCGATTGCATCATCATCGAAGGATTCAAGCTCACTGATGATCTCCTCAATCTCCGGAGAGCCTTTCCTGAATGCCTCAAGACATTCAGCAAGCCGCTGCTTCCTTGATTTGGTCCTTGTCTTCTCCCCCTCACCTCTCGTTACCTCAACAAAGACCTTTCTAGGAGCTTTTCCCATCACATGCTTTATCTCATCAACGATCCTGAGAGTCTGCCATATCTGGCGTTTGACAGCAGGAGAGACATAGAGCTCATCGACAACGCTGTAATCAAGAGAGCTTATCTCATCCCTCTTCCCTGTCTGAGAGACATATCCATAACTGCTGTCGAGGAGCTCCATCAGATTGTGCTGCGTAGACCACATCGCTTCAATTATCGTCTGAAGTTCTCCTGTCTCCTTATTCATCGCGGTGATTCCATCAAGGAACTTCCCTGAAAGCCGTCCCCACCCGGAGAATTTCATCCTCGAGATATTCCTGATCTCGTCTGCTGAAAGCCTCTTGCCAAACCTTTCCTCTATTCTCTTACCGGCCAGAGAACCTCCCTCTGAGAAAGTTGTGAGCCAGCTGATGATCTCCTCCGCATAGCTTTCAGTAAGCTTTCCGCTGTCTATATACGGTCTGAATGCGGCATAGGAGGAGAGATCAGATTTGAAATCACCGTCGACTCCTGATATCTCAATGTCATTCCTGTCATACCATCCCTCTGATATGACGAATTTACGGAGCTTGTTCTGTGTGACTTTCCGTCCCTGACCGAAAAGTTCATTGAATATGATCTGTTTCTGTTCGACAGGAAGTCTCTGTCCGTTTATCCTCACGATATTCAGTTCATTCAGGACCTCGAACCGGGAATAGAGAAGGGATTTCTTCGGCAGGACTGTCTCATCAGGAAGATATGTGCATCTGCTGATCATGCGCTGTATGAACTTCTCTGCAGAAGCATCCGTATCGACCATGTCGTTGAAGTTCCAGGGAAGGATCCGCCCTTCCTTCTTTCTGACCATCCACCCGTTCTTCATGTCAGGGTGATGCCCCAGTGGTCCGACATAGTATGGAATGCGGTAGGTCATTATCGCATCAATCTTGTCGATGACTGAAAGCCCCTCAGAATCTTTCTCTGTCAGGAACTGGAAGAATGCACTGTTCACTTCGAGGATTGTATCAAGCTCCTTCTTATTCACCTGATACGGAATGACACTGTTCCTGTATGAGATGAGAAGCGGAAGGAAAGAACCATCCTCAATCGCGGAAAGTATGTACTTTGAATCATCGTCCTCAGGATTCTTTCCGATGAGTTTCCTCACTTCACTATAGAAGACATCGGTACTGACTCTTCTCGCACTCGTCTTCTTCCCATCTGAGTGATCTGCCCCTACATAAGATGAGAATATACCGGGCTCACCTTTCTGATTCTTGTGGAAGAACTGATTGTATTTCTCCGGAGCATGCAGTCTCACTGCGTTCTTCAGCTTTCTCAGATCCTCACTGTTTCTTTCAAAAAGTGCTACCTTTGCATATGAAATGTATGAATAGCCTTCCATGACAGATTCCAGAAGACTCCAGTCATAAAGACCTTTCAGAAGTACAACAAGTCTGTACTCATCATCAGAGAGAGCATCCTCCAGAGAGGGCATGACAGCCTCCTCAAACTGAGGGTTGCTGAAATCAATGGTACCCAGATCCGCATAGTTCTCGTTCTGGAAAAGCTTCTCGGGTTTGACAGGACTTCCGCTGACAGTCTTGATTAAAAGCGTCTTGAATTCCTTTGAGGAGAAGACGATCAGTTCTGACAGTGCACTCTGCTTCTCACGCTTGTGCTTCAGCATGAGTGCATCCCTGACAGCATTTACATCTCCGAATAGGATCTCCTCATCTGATATCGAATAGACAGTGTCCTTTATATCATCCAGCAGGGATGAAATATCCATCACCGAGCTCAGATCCCTCTCGCCGAAAAGGAAGTGCCCTCTGTTCTTCAGGATATGATGTATTGCCAGATACAGCAGTCTTATATCATGAGGAGCTGTTCCCTCAATCAGGGCCTTTCTGAGGTGGTATATCGTGGGATAGTCCTTGTAGTATTCCTTATCAGTGTAATCCCTGTCATTGAACAGTGAGTTGGGCTGGCAGTCACTCTTGTCATCTGCGAGATAACCGCTTTCCTCAAGCCGTTTCAGGAAACCGCTGTCCACCTTGCCGATCTCATCTGCAAAGAGTTCCTGAAGGAGATCTATGCGCTCCTTCTTTCTCATGTAGCGTCTTCTTGCTGAACGGCAGGTACGGCGCGCCTCTGCTGTATCAGCCTCCGAGAAGAGATGAGAACCCCATATGGACTTTCCCCGGAACTTCAGGACTTTATAATCAGTATCGGTTACCGCAAAACCGACAGACTCTGTACCGCAATCAAGACCAATGTAGTAATCCCCGTTAAATTCCACTGGACAACTCCTCAAAGAAAACTTACCCTATTAGCAGTAACATAGCATGTACAAACAAAGACTATGTTCAAACCGCCCATATGGGCTTCCCGATGTGGGAATCACCATCCGAAAGGATGGTTTTCTTATGATAAATCCAATACTCGATAAACCAAAAGAATTTCGCTGAATTTAAAGGAAAACCTCCCTTCCGGGAGGCTTGTATCAGTCGTCGATCTTGTCCGGATCGAAGAGATTGTAGTCCATGTCAGGGAAGATGAGATTCCTCCTCTCCGCGTTTATGAGCCACTCGGTGTTGACCGTGTTGCGGCACATGGATGAGTAGACGACATTGAACGATCCGAGATGGTTTCTCAGTCTCTTCTCCGCGTACGTCACACTCGTGCGGTCATGCATGATGCAAGGCCAGTCAGAAGCCATGGCAAGCAGCACTTCCCTTGATGCCTGATTGAGGAAACGGCCCTTGAGCGATCCCTGATCAGGAAAGCGGTGTGTAAGCTCCTGCATCCTGTCGATCGATTTCCTGATGTGTCTGTAGATCCAGGAGTTCGAGCTGTCGAGCCATGTGTCGGAATAACCGCCCGTTCCCCAGGAAGACTCATTGACACGGAGCGTGTCACAGGAGCCGTTGCTGAGGATGATCGATGTCGGTGTCGTGAACTGGAACTCTGACGAGGCGCATCCGTTTCTGAGCACGCCCTCAAGGAAGTCTATTCCCTCATACCATCTGTGTCCGAAGAGCTCGGAATCAAAACAGAGGTTGAATACAGGATCCTCTATTCCCAGAGTCTCGATCATGATGCCCTTGCGCTTGATGCTGTAGAGGAAGTTCTCGACATGCAGCCTTACCTTCTCCGCAGCCTTCTCAGGTGAATAGAAGCGCTTGTCCTCCGTCCTTCCTGTGATGGCATGGTACTTGTATCCGGTGAATACCCTGACTTCAGGCTCATGGATATACGGGCGCACATAATCAAGGGGAAGATAGTATCCGATATCCCTGTAGAAATCACGGTAATCGCTGTCACACGGATAACCTGAGACAGATGACCATACAAGAGATGTTATGTTCCAGTCTCTCGGAAAGCCGATGAGACCTGATGGAAGTCTGACAGGACGGTATCCGCCGTACTGGGACTTATCGTGTGATGTGATGACAGCATGGGATGCGAGCTGGCACCATGAGACACCGTTGTCCGAGAGAACCTGATCCAGTCCCGGGTAGTATCCGCAGTCGGGAAGCCAGAAGCCTCTGGCACTCTGACCGAAGATCCTCTTGTGGGTTCTCAGTCCCATCACTACCTGAGCCTTTATCGCTGTCGGATAGTCCTTGTACAGAGGAAGGTATGCATGGGTCGCAGCTGTTGTCAGGAGTTCTATCCTGTCCTTGTCCGCAAGAGCCTTGAAACCTGTGAGTATGTTCCTGCTGTATGACTCGAAGACCTGGAGGTTCGTCCTCGCCTCTTCCAGATAGCGGATGGCGAGATCATGGCACTCCGTGTCCTCATGAAGAGTTCTCTCCACTTCCTTCTCACCGAGCTCGATGCGGAGATTCATGTAATCGACAAACCTCTCCTGAAGAGCCTCATCGGTGAGCATCGTGATGAGTGTCGGTGAGAAACAGATCGAGATATGGTATCCGACACCTT
>CALXON010000185.1 GCA_944389985.1 uncultured Spirochaetaceae bacterium
AGCGCGGTCATACTCTCTGAATCCCTCTTCAGGAAAGAGAGAGGAAAGCGTGAGACCCTCCTTCTGTCCTACTCCAGGAAAGACAGGAAGATAACACCTGAGAGATCACTGAGGATGCTCAGGTCAACAGGAAAGGATGCGGCTCTTGATCTGATGGTCGCGATGAGGATGGCTGAGAAGGAAGATGTCTCGTTCCTCTTCAGCGAGGATTCCGCATACCCCATACTGTCATCGGCTTTCAGTGAGATCAGGGCGCTTTACAGCTATGCCGCAACATCATTCATAGTCCTCTCTGCAGAGGATTCGGGGCTCAGCGGCGGAAAACTCAGGATAACCTACCAGCAGATGCATGACGGGGACATTGAGAAAGGACGCATTCTCCTCGACATATCAAAACCGGCTGTGATCTCATCCGGGGAGGAGAAGCTTCTCAAAGCCCTCACAGGTCAGATGAACACTGTCCTGAACGTCATTGTCCCCAGGCTGAGGATCGGCGTGTACAGGATCGGAGAGGAGCTTACAGCGGAGGGAAAGAGCGGGGTTGCAGTGGAGATCGTCTCCTATAAGAACGACACTCCTATCCCGCTCCGCTCGGAATCTGTCGGAATCATAAAGATAATTTCCGTCCTCTCATGCCTTCTCGCCGTCTACAACTCACGCTCTGTCTGTCTTGTCATCGATGAGCTCGACTCCTCGATCTTCGAGTTCCTCCTCGGTGAGCTGATCTCCGTGTTCGAGAGCGGAGCGAAGGGACAGCTCATTTTCACGAGCCACAATCTCAGGATCCTCGAGATGGTCAGGAGCGACAGCATAGTCTTCAGCACCGCGAACCCTGACAGGCGCTACATCAAGCTTAAAAAGAGCAGGGGCAACCTCAGGGACGAGTATCTGAGATCACTTCTTCTGGGAGGAAGCGAGGAGAACATCTACGAGAAGACCGATCCGTTCGAGATCGGCAAGGCGCTGAGGAACGCATGGCGGTCAGATGAGTGAGAGGAGGAAGCTCGTCATATTCATAACGGAAGGAAAGAGTGAGGAGAACGCACTCTGCTCCGTGATGAAATGTCTCTTCTCACCTGATGAGGTCATATTCCATGTCATCAATGGTGACATGATGACAAAGAGCAACAAGAACATGGTCTCCCTTGTCAACATGATCGTGCAGGAGGAGTCCAGAAGGTACGGTCTCCAGCGCTCTGACATAAGGGCGGTCATACAGATAACCGACACAGACGGCTGCTTCATACCGGACGAATATGTGGTCGAGGACAGTACCGCAGGGCATATAAAGTACTCTGAGAAGTGCATACGGACAGCCTATCCTGATTCGATCAGGCACCGTAACGCGAAAAGAAAGAGGAGCATGCTCTCCCTTGTCTCATGCTCTGTACTCAAGGGAAAGATCCCCTACTCCATATACTACTTCTCAAGGAACATCGAGCATGCCCTGTATGGAATAGACGGGGACGTGAATGACAGCAGGAAGACAGACCTTGCATTCGAGTTCTCAGACAGGTTCAGCTACAACGGGAACGCATTCATAAGATATCTTGAGGATGAGGACATCTGTCCCGGTGATGACTACAGATCCTCATGGGATGCCGTACAGAGGGGACGTGAGAGTCTTTCAAGGCACTCGAACATAATCATGATCGCCAGACAGGCTATGGACTGAGAGCCCATCTTTGCGGAAAAATAACGCCATGGAGCCAATTACCGTGATCACAGGCAGGATCGTCCACGGAAAGGGAATCGGACGGACCGTGGGAATGCCTACAGCAAACCTTCTGCCATCCTCATCGTCGATGATCCCTCCGGAAGGAGTATATGCATCTGTGGTACATCTGAGATCGGGAACATACATCGGCGTCACGAATATCGGCCCCAGACCAAGTGTGGACAACAGTCCCAGAGAGACCGTTGAGACGAACATACTCGACTTCGACAGCGACATATACGGAGAGGACATGGTCCTTGAGGTGATGACATACCTACGGCCTGTGAGGAAGATGGCCGATCTTGAGGAAGTGAAGAGACAGGTCGACGAGGACAAGGAAAGGGCAAGGACCATATTGTCCGGAATCGCGGTTTCAAGTAGCATCTGAGACCTATGAAGACTGATCTTCTCGATGAACGCGTAGGAAAGCTCTACATCAGATACCTCATACCATCCCTCGGAGGAGCACTCGCGACCTCCGTGTACAGCTTTGTCGATACAATAGCTGTCGGACAGGCGACAGGCCCTCTGGGCGCTGCCGCGATAGCTATAATCAATCCGGTCTTCGCGCTCGCATGCTTTGTCGGACTCCTTCTCGGAGTCGGAAGTTCAGTGCTGATGAGCAATGCCAAAGGTGAGGGAAATCTGGAAGAGGCTGACAGGATATTCTCTGTGGCGCTCATTCTCCTTGCAATCCTTGCCACAGTCACATGGGCACTAACATGCATATTCCTGAAGGAGATCCTCCTCTTCTGCGGTGCCGATGATGAGATTCTGCCGTACGCTGTCGACTACATGATACCGATAGCCATAGGCCTGCCTCTCTTCATGATCAATACATTCCTTGCTCCTGTCATAAGATACGACGAGAAGCCGCAGCTTGTGATGAAAGCGGTACTCACTGGTGGATGCTTCAACATATTCGGAGACTGGT
>CALXON010000186.1 GCA_944389985.1 uncultured Spirochaetaceae bacterium
GCCATATGAAAAATGTGAGAATACATTCTTTCTCATATTGCATAAATAAAATGCCTTATGCTCTAATGTCAGCGGAAAACAACCGCACTACTGGGGAGCCGGGAGAACCTGGCTGAGATACCGGATGCTACTTCCGGTGACCCTCTGAACCTGTTGGGTAATGCCATCGTAGGGAAGATTCAGCGCAATCCGCGCCAAGGTCGCTCAGCGAAGGCTGTGCGGCTTTTTTCATATCCGGTCAGGAGGTATGAGATGGATAGGAAAATGAAGGCGTGGAAACTTCAGGACGTCATCATGATGGCGATTCTCGGCGTTGTGTTCGCAGCTGTCTACATGGCTGTATTTCAGGGCGGTCTTGCCCTCTCGACGGCATTGACGCCGTTCGGTCTCTCAAGTTTCGGATTCGAGATCATCTACGGCGTATGGTTCATGGCGGCGACGCTTGCGGCATACATAATAAGAAAACCCGGTGTCGCGCTTATAACCGAGATGCTCGCATCCGCGATAGAACTGCTGATGGGGAACTCCGGAGGTCTTACCGTAGTGCTCACAGGTTTCATACAGGGACTTGGAGCAGAAGCCGTGTTCGCAGCATTCCGCTACAGGAAGTGGGATACAGTATCGATGATACTTGCCGGTATGGCATCAGCTCTTCTCATTTTCTGCTATGAGCTCTATTACCTGAACTACATCACGCTCGCACCCGCACTCCTTGCAGGACAGCTTGCAGTCCGCTTCATCAGCGCGGCACTCTTCTCGGGTATCATCTGCCGCCTTGCCGGTGATGCGCTGGCGAAGACAGGAGTCGTGAGAAACTATGCCATCGGAGCGTCTGCTGATATCGGAAAGATCTATGATGAGGAGGAATAGGAAATGGATAAGCTGAAGGTTGTTCTTGACTGGTTCCCGAACACGAACCATACAGGATATCTCCTTGCACAGAAGAGGGGCTGGTTCAGAGAGGCGGATCTCGATGTCGAGATCTCCGGAAAGGTTCATGGTGCGATGCATCTCGGGGATGCGGATTTCATCTGCGGTCCTGAGATTTCGATGCTTGACTGCATGGAACGCGGAGAGGAGATGACATGCGTTGCCGTGATGACGCAGAAGTGCGATTCAGGAATTGTCTCACTGAAGGAAGCAGGAATCACGAGGCCGAGAGAACTTGAGGGAAAACGTCTCACACACTGGTCTCCGGAATGGTTCCACAAGGCGATAGGACGCATCGTTGAGAAGGATGGCGGTGACTACTCAAAGGTGAAGCTCCTGAACATGGATGTCGGTGACATCGTGGCAACGCTGGGAACTGTCGCAGATGCGACATGGGTCTATGAGAACTGGGAGAATCAGGTTCTTCTCGAGGCCGGGAAGGAGATCAATTACTTCAATCTCGGCGATGTCGACCCTATATTCGATTTCTGTGCCCCGGCAATGGCGGCAGCCGCATCAACTCTCAGGAACAAAGCTGATGCCGTGAGAAGATTCCTCAGTGTCCTCGACCGTGCGTACCGCGTGGCGGCAGCAGAACCTGATGCTGCGGTCCTTGAGGTGAAGGATATGATGCCCGAAGGCTCAAGTGACTCTCTTCTCATAAGGAGCCAGAGGCACCTTGCCCCGATCCTTCTCGATGAGGAAGGACGCTGGGGACGCATAAAGCCTGAGCGCTGGGAAGGAATGGCTGACTACATGTGCTCTGCAGGTGTTATCTCACACCGCCGCAGCAATGAATACACGAACGAGTACTTCAGCTGATGGGAATACTCTTCGATAGCCTTACATTCACATATTCAGATGGTCTGAAACCCGTGATCGCCGGGCTCAGCTGTTGTATCGCACGGGAGGAAATAACAGTCCTCACAGGAGCTTCAGGATGCGGCAAGTCCACCCTGCTCTATCTTGCGGCAGGGCTTTATCCAGAAAATGCAGGCAAAATCACAGGAGGCAGGATTCTCATAGAGGAACATGATCCTGCCAGCCTGGATCCTCCACAGCGATGCCGTCTTACCGGAATGATGTTCCAGAATCCGGAGCTGCAGTTCTGTATGGATACCGTGCGGAACGAAATCCTCTTCTGTCTTGAGAACATCTCCACTCCTCCGGATGAGATGGAGGACAGACTCCATGCTTCCCTTTCATTCTGTGGCATAGAGGATCTTGAGGAGAGGACACTGCTGAGTCTTTCAGGCGGAGAGAAACAGAAAGCAGCACTTGCATGCATAGTGGCGATCTCTCCTGAATGGCTTCTGCTGGATGAGCCCTTCGCAAACATCGATGATGAGTCCGCCCGTTCGATCGCCTCATCTCTTGAGAAGCTTCACAGAGAGAAAGGCACCGGCATACTCGCAGTCGATCACCGTCTCGACAGCTGGCTCGGGATTGCGGATACAGTGATCACAATGGATGAGGGAAAGATAATCCCGGAAAGAATCGATGCCAGACACCTCGATCCGGAAAGACTTGAAAGCCTTGGTGTCATAGTTCCCGGAAGGTCATATTCCCCGTCCATCCCTGCACCTGTTCCCGGAGAGACTGTCCTTGAGATCAGGGATCTCACAGTGACGAGAGGAAAGACGGAGCTGCTTCACAGCGTTTCCGCATCCTTCCGCCGCGGCATGATATATGCGGTTCTCGGAGAGAGCGGAGCCGGAAAGAGCACACTGTTCGGAGCTCTGTCAGGGATCTTCCCGTATAAAGGTAAAGTCCTGCTTGACGGCAAGGACATAAGGCACCTCGGACATAAGGAAACAGGCAGGATCGGCTTCATCACCCAGAATCCGCAGGATCAGTTTGTCGGAGGTACGGTACGGGATGAGATCCTCACCAGTCTCAGGAAGAATCCGGATGCTGATGCAAAGAGCGAGGAGATACTCCGTCTGATAAAGCTATGGCGCTATCGTGACATATCACCATATCTTCTGAGTCAGGGACAGCAGAGAAGACTCGGAACCGCTGCCCTGATCGCATACGACTGCCACTGCCTTGTCTGTGATGAACCTACATATGCCCAGGACAGGAAGAACACAATTTCGATCATGGATTCCCTCTGCCGGGAGGTAAGGGAAAGAAACATCGCCATGATATTCTCGACTCACGACAGGCAGCTTGCCGCTGATTATGCCGATGAGATACTCATACTTGAGGAAGGAAAGCTCCATGCGGTCACTGAATCCAGCCTGTAAGTTCATATCCCTTCTTGCAGTCACCCTGCTCCTTGCAGGACTGAGAGACCCGTGGTGGAATCTCTCAGCGTTTGCAGTCAGCATGTTCCTCCTGCTTCTTTCCGGAGTAAGGTTACGCTCTCTTCTGCTGTATCTCATACCAGTGGCCCTTGCCGCAGCAGGTATGTTCTTCACAGGATACAGATTCACGGCGGAGGGAAACATGCCTGTACGTTCAGACACATTTCTCCTCAGCGGAGACAGCAATCTGATGAACGGTATCACACAACTCAGCCGCGTCCTCGCATATGCCGGTCTCGGTTATCTCTTCGCACTGACGACAGACAGGGTCTTCATGATCCGCTCGTTCCAGAAGCAGTTTCACCTGCCACAGGTATTCGCCTATGGTCTTCTTGCCGCATGGGGAATCTTTCCGCACATGGCACTCGAGTACAGGAGGACAAGAGCTGCGTTCAGGGCCCGTGGGATCAGGGTATTCCCGATCTCCCCTGCACTTCTCGCACCTCTTCTCGTGAAGTCGGTACGGTGGTCGGAAGAGCTCTCAATAGCAATGGAATCAAAGGGATTCTCTCAGAATGCGGAGAGAACGGAATCAACACCAGTACGCGTACATACAAAGGATATCGTATTCACATTACTCTGCTGCATCATGCTTCCCGCTGCCGCATTCATGACACATTCCACAATCTGAACAGGACATCCGTAATCATTCCGGATGCTGTCAGGAAATGACAAGCTTTCCTCTTTCCCCGTTCCTGTCCACTCTCCAGAATGTATCAGCACATGCGGAAATGAACGCCTCGTCATGGCTTATGAGAAGCACGGTCATCTCCCGGCCGTCTTCCCTGATCATCTTCTCCATTATCCTCATCGAGACTATGTCGAGATGATTGGTCGGTTCATCCATGAGCAGAACAGATCTGCCGTCTCTCCGTGACATGGCGAAAGCAAGCTTCTTCATTTCTCCGGGACTCGGACTCAGTGAGCCGGAAAACAACGATGATGGCTCAGAGCCCATACGGTAGAGATCGGAAAGGATCATTCCTCTCTCATCATCAGAAAGAGACATGAATGCCGAAAGCAGTGCTTCCTCCTCTTTCAGGCTGAACTCCTGCGGGATATACAGGACAGAGTGTTCCTTACCCTGCTTAACAAGATGCTCATGGAAAGCTTTCATGAACAATGTCTTGCCGCTTCCGTTCTTCCCGGTGATCGCGATATGGGCCCCGGCTCTGACAGAGAGCGACGGCACCTCAAGTGAGTATGTTCCTGCCCTGAGGATTGACTCCGGGAAGGAAATATCCGGGACATACATGCCTCCTGAAAGGGAAAGCCCCTCTTTCCTCATGAGAGGTTTCCGGACAGAGAGAAGCTTATCCTCAAGATGCTGGGCATGTGCCCTGTGATTTCTCATCGCCCCGTCAAGGGAAGCATCCTTACCTGAGATACGGGCTCCGTCTATCCGGGCTTTCGCATCATGATCCTTACTGTCAATGTCCTTCTTCGACAGACCTTTCCGCATGACGCTGCTTTTCTCTCCGAGAGTACGGACAATCATGCGTTCTGCCGATATGGCTGACCGTATGCTCTCATACGCCTCACGTCCGGATTTCCTGCGTCTTTCGTGCTCTTCATATGCTTCAGGAAGGGAAAGAGGTATGTCCTCCACGGAAACAGGGCCATCACCGCCGCGTTCAAGAATGACAGTCCTGGAGGAAAGCGCGGATGCGAATGCTCTGTCATGTGAGATGATTATTCCGATACCGTCAAAGACACGGAGAGCCCCGATCATGAGATCCCGGCTGTATGAATCCAGATGATTTGTAGGTTCATCAAGGATCAGGATCTCAGGAGAATGGGAAAGTGCTGCCAGCAGCTGAAGTCTTTTCTTTTCTCCTCCGGAAAGAGTCTCCTCACGCTCAATCATCTCATCAGAGAGCCTCAATGTGGATTTGAGCATCCCTACATGATTATCTCCTGAAAAGATATCAGCCCAGTCATCCGGCATGAGTCCTCTGAAAATCTGAGGACAAAGGATGACCTCCCCGCTTTTCCTGACACGACCTGAATCAGGAATGGCAGATCCAGAGATAATGGAGGCAAGGGTACTTTTGCCGGCACCATTTGATCCTGCGATCACAGTCCAGCCTTCATAAAATGACAGAGATAATCCTGAGAACAATTCACACCCGGAACCGGGGTATGAGAACGAAATATCATCGAGCTGCAGAAACATCATATCCTCCTGGTAAATCAGCGCTTAGCAATTACTATGGATTGATGACATTTCAGCCCTCCGTCTTGAATGATGGTAGCAACAATGAACCAGAGTGATCAAGCAGCATGCCTTGGATGATGATCCAGGCATGTGCAATCAAAAGGAAATTGTTTGATGAAAAAATATATTTTCTTTTCAATTCGCCACCATGAAACACTTTATGTTCATTAAAAAAAGAAGTAGGTTCATAAATCATGAATACGCTTGTCATAGTTTTGATCGCAGTGGTATGTCTCGTAGCAGCCTATATCTTCTACGGGCGCTGGCTTGCGAAGAAGTGGGGAATCGACCCGAAGGCGAAGACGCCTGCAGTCGTCCACAATGATGGCCAGGACTATGTCCCGACCGATGGATGGACGGTATTCGCCCACCAGTTCTCATCAATAGCGGGAGCAGGTCCCGTGACCGGAGCCATACAGGCAGCTGTCTTCGGATGGGTCCCTGTATTCCTCTGGATAGTGCTCGGAGGCATCTTCTTCGGTGCCGTCACCGATTTCGGCGCGCTGTATGCCAGTGTGAAGAATGATGGAAAGTCCATGGGACTCCTGATCGAGAAGTACATCGGAAAGACAGGACGCAAGCTCTTTCTGGGATTCTGCTGGCTTTTCACACTCATAGTAATGGCAGCATTTGCTGACATGGTCGCAGGTACTTTCGATGCATATATCGTGACAGACGGAGTCAGGGAGCTTTCTCCTAATGCCAGAGTCAACGGAGCGGCAGGAAGCATCTCTATCTTCTTCATCATCTTCGCTGTCGTGGTGGGACTCATACAGCACAAGGCAAAGCTCACCGGATGGAAGGAAGTCGTACTCGGACTTGTATTCACCGTCCTCGCCTTCGTATTTGGAATGAACCTTCCTGTCATGTGGGGCAAGGATGCATGGGTATTCTTCGCATTCGGTTTCATCTTCGTTGCGGCAGTTCTTCCGATGTGGCTCCTGATGCAGCCAAGAGACTACATGTCCACATTCATGTTCGTCGGTATGATCCTCGGAGCAGCACTCGGACTCCTCTTCGCTCATCCGACGATGAATCTCCAGCCTTTCACTGGATTCAACAATCCGCAGCTCGGAACGCTCTTCCCTATCCTCTTCGTCACTGTCGCATGCGGTGCCGTCTCAGGATTCCACAGCCTTGTGTCCTCCGGTACTTCCTCAAAGACGATCTCCAATGAGAAGGATATGCTCAAGGTAGGATACGGTGCCATGATTCTCGAAAGCGTGCTTGCTGTCATCGCGCTCTGTGTGGCAGGAGCTGCAGCCGCTGCTGACGGAACACCGGCTATGGGAACGCCTTTCCAGATCTTCTCCTCAGGAGTCGCGGGCTTCCTTGAGATGTTCGGTATCCCTGTGTTCGTGGCCCAGAGCTTCATGACGATGTGTGTATCCGCACTGGCATTCACGACACTAGACTCCGTTGCCCGTATCGGACGTATGTCATTCCAGGAGCTTTTCAGTGTCGATGACATGAAGAACGCCGCACCATGGAGAAAGGTACTCTGCAACACATATGTCTCCACACTCATCACGCTCGCGTTCGGTTATCTGCTCACGCAGGTCGGATACTCCAACATCTGGCCGCTCTTCGGAAGCGCGAACCAGCTCCTGAGCGCACTTGTGCTGATCACGCTCTGTGTCTTCCTAAAGGTCACAGGCAGGGAGATGAGAACACTCGTTCCTCCGTTTGTGATCATGCTGATCGTCACATTCTCAGCTCTCATCCAGAGATTCATCGCACTGGTCAAGGCATTCGCTGCCGGAACCGGAGTGTTCATGGTCGAAGGCCTCCAGCTCATCGTGGCAGTGCTGCTGATGATTCTGGCTACCACGATCGTATACACATCGGTGAAGGAGCTCATCACAAAGAAGGCGGTGAAAGCCTGAGAATCATCCAGATCGGACCATCGGCACCGGCAACCCCGGTGCCTTTCTTATCAGAACAGCCCCTGAATGGGTATCAGTATCATGAAGCCTCTTTTAGACCTTCATTGATTATAGCTACTTTATTAGCTATAATATTATGGAGGATGAAATGAAAATAGACACGAACGAAATCATCTCAATAAGTGCTGCAAATCAGAATTTCTCAAATGTCATAAAGATTGCAGATAAACGAGGAAAAGCTGTCATATTCAAGAATAATAGACCCAGATATATCCTCATGAATATCGAGGAATCTCCAATCATAGAAATGACAGATGATGAGAAGATCGATTTTGTGGCGGCACGAATCCTTAAAGAACATAAAGCTGCATTTCTGGAGCTCGCAAAATGATCAGATTCTCTGACGATAAGATCAAGCTTCTTTATAAGATGATGGTGGAAGAGACAGGAGGCTCATTCGGAATCAGGGATGAGCATCTGCTTGATTCTGCATTAAATGGGATCTTTCAGACATTTGATGGGAAAGAGCTATACCCGACAAAGGAAGAAAAAGGTGCCATGCTGGGATACTCCCTAATATCCAACCATGCTTTCGTCGATGGCAATAAGCGGATAGGAGTATATGTCATGCTCACTTTCCTTGAGGTGAATGGAATCAGGATTGAATGCACAGATAACGAACTGATAGAACTTGGTCTCGGAGTTGCAGCAGGAAAGATCAGATACGAAGAGCTTCTTGACTGGATTCTCAATCATGAAGCCTGATTCAGATCTCCAGTCTTGCTGTCATTTATGAAGTCATGTTTTTCATACAGCTCCATGAGATCATAAGTACAATCCTAAAAAATGAATGATGTCTGCATCCCTGATCATCTCTTGTTGATTTCCTTCATTGTCTCTGACGCCCACTCAAGCAAGATGAATGCATCATTTTCTGTATCAGGATTCTGAGCATCAATGATCATCTTCTCTTCTTCATTTGCAATGGAAGAAAGCTCTCGGAAAGCTGGTACATAGACACCGGACTGAAGATAGTGTTTCATCCTTATCGTGAATCTTGCACTCTTGTATAGTTCAGGAAGAACCGACCAGTCTCTTGCATGAAGAATGTTGTGAGAGGAAGCATGATAGATTGCACAGCCTCCCTGTTGTACGGCCCGTTTGATATCATCCATGGTTATCTGGGGACAAAGCTCTGCAAGATCTCTATAGACTGGCTTTGTATCAAGGATCAGCTGTGCCCTGTCAGCGCTTTCCCAGGCTTTGAGTTCATCTATGGAAGAGACAAAACCACAGAGGATATCTTTCTCATCAAGTGTATCGATATAAGCCCTGTATCTCAGAAGTTCATCTTTCCCGCACTGTCTGAGGATTATCACTGGATCGATATCACTGGTTTCCTTTGCTTCTCCACTGCCATAGCTGCCCTGAAGCCCAAGAAACAGAAGGTTATCCCAGAAAATGCGGAGGAGATTCTCCTTGAAAGATTCTATGAATACGTTGATGTCCATTTTTCCTCCGGATGAATGCAAACCCTGAAAGATTATAATAAAGCAGCAAAATCAAACAACAATCCCAATTATAACAAACCTGCTCTTCCAGAAGTATTGCAGGAATACCCTTATCTCATCAGTCTTACCTATCTCAAACGCTTTAAGAACTCTTGGGGCCCAATATGGATCAGGTGTTATCTATTCTAAATAGATTATCTTGACCAAACTTTCCATATCGGAGCCTCTCTGAAAATTCATTAACAAGATATCTGAATTTCCACCTTTCTGGGACTTGAATTGATTATCAGCACACTTATGCAATTCTTCGTCGAAAACCTTCTGACAGAAAATGATTCTAGGCAGAAAGAAATGAATCTTTTTCATATACCCTAGATCAGTTGCACGGATAGTTTAGATGCCAATGTGGAAAACCAGCTCTCTTATGTGATTCTGAATTTCTTTAGCCACACTAATGGTATTCTCGTTTCATGGTTTGAATTTCGTTTGAGGGTTCAGGTAAAACAGAAATGGTATTATGCCAGCGATCTCTTCATCCAGAAAATTCCAGTTTTATTATAGCTGAAGCAGAGCACAGGCATTGCCAGTCATCGACAGTATTCATATCCCCACATTCAGAATAAACTTTGATTATTCAGCTTATAAGAAGCGATACCGATAATCTGTATTTCAAGAAGTCGGGCAATGATTCAGGAAATTTGATAGCATTTCTTTCAGGAGATATGCGAATGCTGGAGCAACTGATTGAGACAATAGACTATATCGAAGATCATTTACTTGATGATGCCGTCATAGATAACGCCCTTGGTAATATCAGCGTATCAAAGCTGCACTTCAAGAACATCTTCTTCTTTCTGACAGGAAT
>CALXON010000187.1 GCA_944389985.1 uncultured Spirochaetaceae bacterium
ACATTCCCCAGCGGTGGCACGAACTGCGTCATAAGGGAGAGGAAGAAACTGTCCTTATAGTGCTCTGCGAAGAATCTGAGGAACTCCCTTGTGCTCTCAAGCTCTCCCGGAAAGACCAGATGTCTCAGAAGTGTTCCCCTGAGGTTCTCCATATCTGTCACAGGATGGTGTGCCTTGATCCAGTCCATTACGGGAATGATTGCGGATGCGTAGCGTCCGGTACGGCAGAACGCCCTGGCAGTTGACGGGGAGAGCGTCTTGCAGTCAAGAAGGTAGAGATCGACATACGGGTCAATGAGCTCCAGTCCCTCAATACTCTCAAACCCTGAGCTGTTCCATACGACAGGAAGATGGAAACCTCTTTCTCTGGCCATCTCCAGCGCAGTGATTATCGAGGGAATGAAGTGCGTTCCGGTCACAAGATTGAGGGAAGCTGCCCCGATCTGCTCAAGAGAGAGCATTATCCCGGAAAGCTCCTCTTCCGATACATCCACTCCATAGTTCTCTCCGTCGCTTCCTGATATCTGCCGGTTCTGACAGTACTGACAGTGCAGCGGACAGCCTGTGAAGAAAATCATTCCAGAGCCCTTCTCTCCGGACACAGGTGGTTCCTCCCCTCTGTGTAGACCTGCCCAGGCGATCCTCACCTGTGATTTCTGACGGCACACACCGGTATTCTCATGACGGTTCACCCCACACATATTCGGACAGAGCCTGCATTCAACATACGCATCCATGGAGATGACTATAATCTTTTTCCTTTTCACTGGAAATGCGTTATCTTCTGAGTATGCCCATATTCAGACGTCAGGAGAAGAAAAAGGAAGTGCGGTACATACTCTCCATCGATGGAGGAGGTATGAGAGGCATCATTCCCGGATACATTCTGGGAACGATCAACCACATGGTGAGGAACTCAGGTACGGAAAGACCGCTTTACTCCTTTTTCGATCTCGTGATCGGCACAAGCACGGGAGCGCTTCTGGCCTTCGCGCTGTCAGCAGACTCAGAGAAGACGAAGCTGAGGAAGGAGGAAGGAAGGCCATATCCCGTCATGGAGTCATCAAGAAAAGGTCTTTTCAGGAAAAGGACCATATACACAGAGCGCGGAGTGCTTGAGAGAGGAAGTGATCCGGAACAGTTCGAGTCGCTGTATATTGATCACCGTGATGAGATATTCCCCAGGAGGAGCTCATTCAGGAACATCCTATACCCCATACTGCAGGACAAGTATCCTGCCTCGGATATCGAGGGCTTTCTTGACGATATGCTGGGAGAGACGGAGCTCTCGGAGACATTCATCCCCTCGGCGGCTGTCTGCTACTCTCCGGACCACGGAGGAATATACCTCATGAGGAGCTGGGACAGCCATGGCTTTCTGATGAAGGAGGCCCTGAGGGCGACGACGGCAGCTCCAATGTACTTTCCTCCATCCCGCCTCACCGAGCGCGATACAGGCTCGAAACTCACGCTTGTCGACGGAGGACTATGTGCGAACAACCCTGCACTCATCGGATACACAGAGGCGAGAAAGCTCTATCCGGAAGCGGATGAGTTCAGGATACTAAGTCTCTCAACATGCAAAATGCAGTACAGCACATCAGCCTCATGGAGAGAGGGAGGACTTGCCTCATGGGCCACGGAATTCACCAGAATTGCTGATGATGCCCAGCAGGATACTGCCGACAGGGCTCTCTCATCGATGCCTGATGTCAGCTACACGAGAATATGGGCACCGGTTCTTACAGAGAAGATCCGCCTCGATGATACGGCAGAGCCTTCTGTGAGCCAGCTCAGGAAAGCCGCAAGGGAGACCTTCAGCATCGAAGAGGAGAAGATCAGGAAGTTCGCCGGGACAATGCTTGAAGAGGAGATCCACAGCTCAGTGAGGATCAGAGAGCTGAGACAGCTTCAAGGACCTTCTCCGGAAGCTTTGCCCTCAGATTCCTGAGGGTTCCGGAATAGCCTTTCAGCTCAGGCTTCTCCCCTATCATATCGGTGATGACCTTCACTGCAAGGCATGGAAGCCCCGCCAGAAGGGATGCGTATGCGACCCCGTATCCCTCCATATCGACAGCGGCAGCATTGAATTCCCTGTATTTCTCAGGATCGGAGGCGAATGACGCCGATGTCGCAAGGACAAGAGAGGAAGAACCGTCAAGCTTTATCGAGGAGATTGTACGCCTTTCAGGAGTTAGTGATGTGCCGCGCCGGAGATGGTAAGCCGTCAGATCCATATCAGCGAAGACCGAGGAGCCGAATGAGACACACTCTCCGATCTCAAGCAATCCCGTACTTCCCGCACTTCCTGCTGATACGACAATATCCGGTTTATACTGCCCGATTGCTGATGCTGTGGAGGCTGCTGCGAAAACAGGTCCGACTCCTGACACGACTTTGATGAAGCTGTCATCGAAGGCTGCAAGCTCAGCCCTGTCCGATGCCACGACAAGGATCCTCAAAGCATCCTCCTGACTATCTCTTTCAGTGCAGGCTGTAGACTGATGCCCATTCTCCTCTCCCTCTTCATCCTGATGCTCTCAGAGACTGTAAGAGAAGCTATCTCTCCTGCATGGAGCACTGAACCGAAGAAGCTGTCGCCTCTGATGATGAGAGCATAGAGGACAGATGCGAAGAGATCTCCCGCCCCTGGCACTGACACACCGAGATCCTCATAGTTGAAGAGTCGTATCTCACCGCCGTTCCATGCGGCGTTTCCAAGTCCTCCTGCGACAAGAGGTACCGATGTGATGACTCCCTTCTCAGGTCCGTATGAACGAAGCACGTCTATCAGATCCTTTATGTCCCTCTGTCCGAGTCTGGCCGGGACATCATCAAGACCTGTCAGCATCTTTGCCTCGGTAAGGTTCGGAGTGATTATGTCTGCACGCTTCACAAGCTTCAGCATATGGCTGCAGATATCATCAGGGAGCGCGGGATAGAGAACTCCGTCATCTCCCATGGCAGGGTCGACGAGTACGCTTTTGCCGAATGTGCTGACAGCACTTATTGCGATATCGATCTGCTCTGGGCTTCCGAGATACCCCGTATAAACCCCGTCAAACCCGATGCCGCACCTTCCGAACGCGGAGAGAATCCTCTCCATGCCGTCTGTGTTGTCTATGATCTCGACATCCTCAAAACCGTCTGTCTGTGTTGAGAGTATGGAGGCAGGAAGGACTGCAGTCTCAACACCAAGAGCCTCCATCACAGGAAGTACCACGGTGATGGAGGACTTTGAGACACATGAGAGATCGTGGATCGCGAGGACTGCCATCAGATAGAGAGGCCTGCTATCGCAGCTCCAAGGACAGGAGATGAGTCACAGTTCACGATGCGGAAGAAACGTCCGTGTTTCTTCTCGAGTATTCTGTCGAGATAGAGCCTTGTGTAGAATTCAAGGAATTCCGTCTTATAGAATGTCGTTCCATCGGCATTTATCACAGCAGGAAGTCTCGGCTCGATTCCACCGCCTGAACGGATGACAGCGGCTGTGAGATTGATTGCGGTGAGCTTTCCCGCTCTCTCTATGATGGCCTTGAGTATCCTGTAGAGTGATGAGGCGTCATCCTCGTTTCCTTCAACGCATCTGACGAGGTCGTAGTCCATGTTATGGCACATCTCAAGATAGTGGCTCATGCGTGTGGTGTTGAGCTTCTCGATCGAATGATAGCGCTCGGCAAAGGACTGTGAGAGAACTCCCTCCTCTATGGCCTTCTCGATGACGAGGGCTGAGAACTGTCCAAGATACGCGCCGGAGATCATCTTCTCGAAAAGATATGATCCCGGATCCTTCGTGGAGGCTATGAACTCCCTGTCTATGTCCCCGAGAGTGAGTGCAAGACAGCCTGATTCGACGTTTATGATCTGTCTGCCACTCTTCTGACCTTTGATCTTGAGAATATTGCCGTTCTCCTCGGCATATGCCGTGTTGGTGCCTGTACCCAGGATGAAACCGATATATGAGGAGGCATTCTCAGGATACGCGGCCTTCGCAGCAAGAAGTGTCGCCACAGTGTCATTGACGACTGAGACCTTCTTCCCGGAGACATCATGGCCACGCCTTCCGAGCTCTGCGAGAAGCTCCTTTCCAAGCCTCTTTCCGATCACCTCAGGAGCCTTTATCTCCTTGGAGAATATAAGAGGAATTCCGTCATGGTCATCTGTTATCTCGGCAGCATAGGAGAAGCAGAATCCGATCCTGTCACTCCTGTCTATGAGTCTTTCGGTGTTATCTGCGAGGATGGAGAAGAACTCACTGGCACTGACCTCTCTGTCAGAACCCGGCATTGGAACCTTCCTGAAATCCGAGATCTCAGGCTCTCCGTTATGGAAAGTCACAAGACAGGTACGGAAGTTCGTACCACCGGCATCCAGTACGATGACACTCTTTCCGTCCTCTATGACGGCATCGGTTCCTATGTATGTTGGAATCATCTGCAGAGAGCTCTTTCCGCCTCTGAGGCCCTCATCCATCTCGCTCATGAAGAACGAGAGGACCTTCTCCTCATCTACCGCCGATGCATTGAGCATGTGTCTCTCAAGAAATCCGCTGCACCTGTCCATTCTGGCCTCCTCCGAACATGGCTACTATCAGGATCGAAGGATCGATGCTGATAACACTGCCATCAACAGTTATTATACTATCTTCAGGATCTGCTGTCACAGTCCGCCCGTTACCTCCTCTGAGGATGACATCGCCTTCTATGACAGTACCCTCAGGGGATATCCTCCCCGTGACCACAAGCGACAGGGATACTGAAACCTCTGCTCCGGTCCAGTCATCAAGCAGGGCAAAGTGCTCAGGGGCCTCCTCTGAAAGCCAGTGAAAACGCACCACTCCGTCCAGAATGAAATCGCCAGCCTGTATGCCGTCAGCCCCTATCCTGTCATAGACACTCTGCGGAACGAGCATTCTGTAAATGGACATCGCTGAGCTGGATCCTGATGAGAAGAACTGGAAAGATCCTTCATATGTCGAGATATCAGAACGTATGAATGAGATACGTTCCGGGAAGATGCTTATGCCGTCAGCATACTCCACAC
>CALXON010000188.1 GCA_944389985.1 uncultured Spirochaetaceae bacterium
GCCGGCAGGGAGCACTCCCTGTCGGAGAGGATACAGGACTGAAGGAGCTTGAGAGACTCTGCAGGGAAGAGAAGATAATCCCCGCAAAGGAAAAGGGAACGGTTCAGGATGCCTCATATATGAAGGAGAAATACATCACCTTCCTCAGGGAGAACTCTGAGGACTGCTCCTCACTTGGAATATCGGTGGACTGCTCAAAAGGCATGCCTGCCCCTCTCGGGAAGGACGTTCTTCCGTCCGCATCGTAGATCAACGACACACTCGACGGCACATTCCCTGCCCACGAGCCCAATCCTCTGGATGAGAGGAACTGTGAGATGATAAAGCAGAAGACCGTGAGTGATTCCAGTGATGTGGGCATAATCTATGACGGAGACGCCGACCGTGTGATCTTCATAGACGAGAAAGGACGCTTCATACAGCCGGACTACATCATCGCAGTCCTCGGTCTGTACTACAGGGAGAAAGGACTGACAGGGAACGCGCTCCAGGACATAAGGACATCGAAATCCACGACAGAGTTCCTGGAAAAGCTCGGATACAATGTGCACATATGGCGTGTCGGACGCGCATTCGCGACGATGAAGCTCAGAGAGATTGACGGAGTCTTCGGCGGCGAGCTCGCAGGACATTACTACATGAGTGATTTCAACTTCGCCGACAGCGGCATACTGGCATCGCTCCATGTGCTCTCGGTGGTGAAAAAGATCAAGGCCGAGGGCAGGACGCTCTCATCCCTCGTGGACAGCATCATACGCTATTCAAACAGCGGCGAGCTCAACTTCCGGCTGGAAAGGAAGGATGATGCGATAAAAGCTCTCTACGACAGGTTCGCTCCCGGAAGCAGCAGGATCCTCGACTTCGACGGATACAGGATCGAGTACCCGTCATGGTGGTTCAATGTCAGGAAGTCGAACACTGAGCCTTATCTGAGAGTCATCGCAGAGGCTGAGAATGACGGACTTCTGGAGGAGAAACTCTCCGAGATCAGGAAGATCATCGGAAGATTTTGCTGATTCACAGGAAAAATATGCTTTCTCTGCCCGTCATTATCGATATAGCATCATACCTGAGGAGGAAAATATGAAGGTTCTTCTTTTCGGAGGTGCCGGATACATCGGCACACATGTCGCGCTTGCGTTTCTTGATAAAGGATATGAGGTAGGTATCTATGACAATCTCTCCTCCGGGCTGAGATCGAATGTACCTGATGGTGCCAGATTCTTCGAGGGTGACATCCTCGACAGGAACAAGGTCTCAGAGGTCCTCTCGGAAGGCTGGGATGCGGCAGTGCATCTTGCGGCATTCAAGGCTGCAGGAGAATCCATGGTCAAGCCGGAGAAATACAGCGAGAACAACATCACAGGATCTCTCATACTCATCACGGAGTGCGAGAAGCACGGATGCATGAACTTCATCCTCTCCTCCTCCGCCGCGACATACGGTGAACCGCAGTACATCCCGATAGACGAGAAGCATCCCAAGGATCCTACGAACTATTACGGATACACGAAACTTGCCATAGAGGAGAACCTGAAGTGGTACTCAAAGCTCCGCGGCATGAGATTCGCAGCCCTCAGATACTTCAACGCAGCAGGTTACGACACCGAGGGAAGAATGCTGGGACTGGAGAAGAACCCTGCCAACCTCCTTCCCATCATCATGGAGTGCGCATGCGGCATAAGACCGCAGGTCGGCATATTCGGCACGGACTATGACACTCCGGACGGTACCTGCATCCGTGACTACGTCCATGTCTCCGATCTTGCAGACGCCCATGTGCTTGCCGCCGAGTACATCATGGAGGAGAAGGAGAATCTCATAGTCAATCTCGGCTCAGAGAAAGGCATATCTGTCAGGGAGATGGTAGAGGCAGCCCGCCGCATAACGGGAAAGGCCATTCCATCCGTTGACAGCCCCAGAAGGGCCGGAGACCCAGCAAGACTCGTCGCATCCTCTGCCCTCGCCCATGAGAAGCTCGGATGGAGCGCCAGAAAGTCCGATGTGGACACGCTCATCAGCTCCACATGGATGGTGTATCAGAAGAACAACAAATAATTACATTGAGATAATCCGCAATTATCACCACGGGTAATTGCGGATTACATGAATTTTAACAATAAATCATTGTACATATTGCAAATATTTTCCATATTCACTATATTCTCCATCGGAGAATCAAATGGAAAAGAAGCTTGATTTTGATTTCATTGACTACAATTACGGAACAAAAGATCAGAGCAGTGCTAAAGCTCTCTTCTCAATAGAGACTGCAAGAAGGGCCATCAGGTTCCACAGGGAGATCCCCGGATACAAGATGACCCCGCTTGAGGCGCTCCCGAATCTGGCACAGATGCTCGGACTCGGTGGCATATACATTAAGGACGAGGCACAGAGACTTGAGCTCAACAGCTTCAAGGTCCTCGGAGGCTCATTCGCCGTATCGAGATACATACAGAAGAAACTCGGACTCACAGACGAGGAGACAACGTATGAGTATCTGGCATCTGAGGAGTGCCACAGAAGACTTGGAGACATCACATTCGCAGCAGCAACAGACGGAAACCACGGACGCGGAATCGCATGGGCCTCAATGAAGCTCAGGCACAAGTGCGTGATCTACGTCCACAAGGAGACGTCACAGGCTAGAATCGATGCGATCAGAAGATACGGAGCCGATGTCCACATCGTCGACGGCAACTATGACGATGCAGTGAGGAAGATCGCGGACGATGCAAAGAGCTACGGCTGGACAATCATCAGTGACACATCATGGGATGGATACACAGAGATCCCGACATGGATCATGCAGGGTTATACGACAATGCTTCTTGAAGCTCAGGAGCAGTTTGCCGGAATGGGCATAATCCGTCCGACGCATGTCGTCGTACAGGCAGGAGTCGGAGCACTCGCAGCCTCTGTCGTAGGCTTCTACGTCTCACTCTTTCCGGAGAATCCACCTGTATTCATCGTCGTCGAGCCTGACAAGGCACCATGCGTCTTCGAGTCCATCAAGGCCGGAGATGGAAAGTGCCACAGCGTGAAGGGTGACCTCGATACGATCATGGCAGGTCTTGCCTGCGGCGATCCGTCACCGATCGCGTTCAACGTGCTCTCACACAACGCAGACTTCTTCCTCTCCGTTCCTGACTACATCGCGGCACGCGGCATGAGAATCCTCTCATGTCCTCTCAAGGGAGATCCCTTCATGATCTCAGGAGAGTCAGGAGCCGTTCCTCTCGGAGCACTCTACTCCATCATGACTGACAAAGGAGCCGAGGAGATAAGGAAGAGCATGAAGCTTGACAGGAACTCTCTGGTATTCATGGTCAACACAGAGGGCAACACCGATCCCAAGCACTTCAGGCAGATCATCTGGGACGGCTGTGATCCGGTTCCTCATGAGTTCCGCACGAGAAGGTAACCGGAAGGTTATCATCAGAGGGTGGCCTGAAAGGGTCACCCTTTTTCATACCTTGAAGGATCTTCCTCTCATCTTCAGCACTATGAATGACAGCAGTGCTCCTCCGAAGAGAAGGGATGAGAAGAGAAGCAGCATCTTCCCGGCTCCCAGAGCATCAGCCACAGCTGCCGCTACAGGATGCATGACCATGCGTCCGACCGTTCCGCTGAGAAGATAGAGCGTCGACACGAAGAACGTGTTTCCCGGATACCACGACCCCACTTCCACGATATAGCATGGGATGTTCGCTCCTGCGGCAAATCCTGAGAGAGCTATGAAGACAAGAGCAAGCACGACATTTCCTGAAAGAGCGGCCAGCACCTGCCCTGCTCCGGAGATAAGCATTCCTGCAGAGAAGAGCTTCACAGGACTCAGTCCTCTGGACAGAAGAATGCTGGAAAGGAA
>CALXON010000189.1 GCA_944389985.1 uncultured Spirochaetaceae bacterium
ACAAAGGATTTCCAGGGTGCCAACGGTACAATGAACTTCGCCGAGAACGGTGATCTCGTTGCAAGCCAGGGCGTCTACGAGGTTGATGGAATCACACCTGTCTATGTCGGATCATTCCAGGTCCAGAATGGACAGATCGTTCAGGTCGACTGATCAGATTATTGATATTTACACACTGTCGGGAGCATTGCGCTTCCGGCAGTTTTGCATTTATATAAGGATAGGATTTCGGAGGAACACTTGAACACTCTTTCACTCTATTTGCAATACATCGTGAACGGCATAACACTCGGTGCTATCTATTCACTGATAGCGCTCGGCTACACGATGGTATATGGCATTCTGAAATTCATCAACTTCGCTCATGGTGATATCCTCATGGTCGGAGCATTTTCCGGTCTTCTTATCTATCAGGCACTGGTAGGTGAGGCAGATCCTGGAGTCTGGACAATGCTGGCATTCTTCATTTCCATGCTTGCGAGCATGGCGATCTGCGCGGTATTGGGCGTATTCATAGAGCGTGTAGCATACAAGCCTCTGAGAAACGCGAACAGGCTGGCTCCTCTGCTTTCGGCAATAGGCGTTTCCTTCATCCTGTCCAATGGAGCAGCCTGGATATTCGGAACGACATCCAGACGTTTTCCGTATCCGTTCCAGAATGATCCGATACACATGGGAGGCGTGACGATCACACCTCATCAGATACTTGTCATCATCGTATCGATCATAATGATGATCCTGCTGGCATTCTTCGTTAACAAGACAAGGATGGGCAAGGCCATGAGAGCGACATCGCTTGATCAGAATACAAGTGCCCTCATGGGAATAAACGTCAACCGTGTCATATCGCTGACATTCGCCATAGGCTCCGCACTCGCGGCTGTAGGCGGCATGCTCGCATCATTCGATTTCCGTGTCTATCCGTCAATGGGAACTATGACAGGTCTCAAGGCTTTCGTCGCAGCAGTCATCGGCGGTATCGGAAACATACAGGGTGCCATGATCGGCGGGGTACTGCTTGGTATTCTCGAAGCAGTCGGAGCTCCGCTTCTGCACATCCCGAACGGAATGAGGGATACAGTAGCCTTCGCCGTTCTCATCATCATACTTCTGGTCCGTCCGGAAGGAATACTCGGAAAGAACGAGAGGGAGAAGGTCTGATATGCTCAATTTCTTCCAGCTCATACTCATATATGCAGGCGTATACGCCATGATGGCCATAGGCCAGAACTGTATCACGGGATACACAGGCATGCTTTCCCTCTGTCATGCAGGTTTCTTCTGCATCGGAAGCTATGCAACCGCCATAATGTGCAAGACGATGGGCCTTTCATTCTGGCTCTCGATTCCTGTTGCAGCGGTCGTCGCGGGTGCCGTGGGATTCCTGATCGGCGTCCCGACCCTAAGACTCAAGGGAGACTATCTCTGTATAGCGACCCTGGGACTCGGAGAGATCATCAGGAACATAGCGACCAACCTCAATCCAGTAGGATACAACAGCATCCCGAGAGTCTCTCTCTTCGGTTATCAGTTCGCATCAAGGAACAAGGTCGCGTTCATCATCCTCATCTGGGCTTTCGTCCTGATCTTCTACATCATCTTCCAGCGTCTTGCACACAGCCGTATCGGAAGGGCTATGACAGCGATCAGGGAAGATGAGGTCGCAGCCGCATCGAACGGTATAAACGTGACAGAGTACAAGATCATATCATTCGTGCTCGGAGCCGCGGTCGGAGGTGTCGCAGGATGCTTCCAGACAGCGTACACACTCACAGTACAGCCGGCATCCTACACGTTCATGGTATCTGTAATGGTTCTCTGTACTGTTGTCCTCGGAGGAATGGGAAACGGAAAGGCCGTAATCCTCGGAGCTTTCATCATCCAGTTCATCTCATACTTCCCGCAGCTTACGGGTCTTACGAATGTCATCCCGGCACAGGCCAAGCAGATCATATTCGGTCTCATCCTCGTCGTCATGATGATCTGGAGACCTCAGGGACTTCTCGGCCGTGACAAGTTCCGCTATGGAGATCCAAGATCCAGAGGAGAGAAGATCAGAGCAGTCTTTGCAAGGAAGAAAGGAGGTGCCGTATGAAGCTTCTTGAGACAAAGCACCTCACCCGCGAGTTCGGTGGTGTCATTGCTGTGAATGATGTTGATTTCACTGTCACAGAAGGTCTTGTGACAGGACTTATCGGGCCGAACGGCGCCGGAAAGACAACGCTTTTCAATCAGATCACAGGTGTCGACAAGCCGACATCGGGCAGTATCTTCTTCAATGGCAGCGAGATCACAGGTTTCCCTGCATGGAAGATCAGCAGACTCGGAATCGCAAGAACATTCCAGAACATACGTCTGTATAAGGAACTCACCGCAGTAGAGAATGTCATGATGGGCCTTCATTTCAAGGTGGGCGAGGATCCTTTCAGACACAGATTCACTCAGGCGCTGAAGAGTTATCTCTTCGCAACCAGCGAGAACAAGGAAGTCTATGCACGGGCAATGGACTGGCTCAGGTTCTTTGACATAGACCAGAGTGCCCAGGAGTTCGCGAGGAACCTTCCTTACGGAACGCAGAGGGAGCTTGAGATCGCAAGAGCTCTTGCCGCTGATCCTAAGCTTCTCTTCCTTGACGAGCCTGCTGCAGGCATGAACCCGTCTGAGACAGCACATCTGATGCATGTAGTGGACAAGATCAGAGGACTTGGTGTCACTGTAGTCCTCATCGAGCATGACATGAAGCTTGTCATGAATATCTGTGATCAGATAACTGTGCTCAACTTCGGTATGAAGATCGCGGACGGCACTCCTAATGAGATAAAGAAGGACAAGGCTGTCATTGAGGCATATCTTGGAAGGGAGGAGGAGTGATGGAAAAGCTCAGGATAAACAACATTTCCGTTTCATATGGAAGCATCAGGGCTCTTTCCGATGTCTCCATGTCAGTTGCCGAAGGTGATATCGTGGCTCTGATCGGAGCCAACGGTGCGGGAAAGTCGACCCTCCTCAACGCAATTGTGGGACTGGTTCCTCTCCAGAACGGTGAGATCGATTTCGAAGGTGAGAAGATCTGTCTGCCAAAGCATCATCAGAAACTCTCTACCGATCTCATCGTCCGCAAGGGTATCGCTCTAGTTCCTGAAGGACGCCATGTCTTTGCTGACATGACCGTTGAGGAGAACCTCGACATGGGTGCGTTCATGATCCGTGATCAGAGCGTTATCGAGAAAAGAAAGGAGGAGATGTATGACTTCTTCCCGATTCTCGGTGCGAGAAAGAAGCAGAAGACAAGATCCCTCTCCGGCGGAGAGCAGCAGATGATGGCTATTGCGAGAGCGCTTATGTCCAATCCCAAGCTTCTCCTTCTCGATGAGCCAGGACTCGGACTTGCTCCTCTCATCGTTCAGGATATCTTCAACAAGATAAAGATCATCAACGAGGAGAACAAGGTAACTGTATTCCTCGTTGAACAGAATGCACGTCTTGCACTCCGAACCTCAGATTACGGCTATGTTCTTGAAAACGGCCGCATAGTCCTCGAGGACAAGGGAGAGAACCTCCTTAACAACGAGAAGGTGCAGAAAGCGTACCTCGGAGCATAGGAATGGAAAGCGGAGACTGGATAAGACCTATTGAGAAACGTTCATTGTCAAAGGTCGTTATGGATTCTGTTAGGGACGGGATCATCTCCGGCGAGGTAAAACCCGGAGAGTTCCTTCCTTCAGAAAGCGATCTTGCAATGAAGTTTGGTGTAGGAAAATCCAGTGTTCGTGAAGCTATGAAGATGCTGGAAGCACTTGGATACATTGAAGTAAGTAAGGGCAATGGATACCGAGTGTGTACTTCTGTAAATCCTGAAATCATCAATCCTTTAGTCTTCCAGCTTGTTCTTCAGAACAGAAACCGTGATGATCTTCTTGAGTTCAGAAAAGCGATTGAGATTTCTGCATCACTTTTGACTCTGGAAAAGGCTACTGATGATGATATTGCAGCTCTTCGGAGAAATATCGATAGAACCATAAGCCATCATAAAAACAATGTTTCGACGCTTGATGATGATATTGAATTCCATCATCTTATCTATGCCAGCACCCATAATCCCTATATGGTAATCATAGGAAAAGCCATAATGGAGTTATTCCGAGGTTCTCTTATACGATCAAATTCGGATTATCCAAATTATGTCATCGAGGATCATGAAGCTATTTTTGACTCAATCCTTTGTAAAGATAAAGATTCAATTATAAATTCAATCAATTATTCATTGAGCCGCTGGTATTTGCTTTCTCTTTCTTGAAAACCCCGTTGGATTAATTTCTTGACAGGAAGGTTTTCTGTTTTATGATGTACATATCAGATATCTGATATCTGAGGACAAAAAGGAGGAAAAAATGGCAAACATTTACTATGATTCAGATGCAGATCTTAATCTCGTTATCGATAAGGTAGTCGCGATTCTAGGGTATGGAAATCAGGGAAGGGCTCAAGCTCTTAATATGAGAGACTCCGGATTAAAGCATATTATCGTTGGTTCAAGACATGATGAATCATATGATATGGCGAATGAGGATGGTTTCATGGTCTATTCAATTGCAGAGGCAAGTGCAAAAGCTGATGTAATCTTCCTCTTGCTTCCCGATGAGGTTGCTCCTGAGATCTATGAGAAGGATATCGCTCCGAATCTGAAGCCAGGTACAATTGTCAATTTCGCATCCGCATATAACATCACTTTCAATAGAATCAAACCTGCAGAGAATCTTGATGTTGTCATGGCTGCTCCGAGAATGATCGGCAAGGGAGTCAGAGAGCTCTATGAAAAGGGAGAAGGCGCTCCTGCATTTGTCGGAGTGCATCAAGACTATTCCGGTAAGGCTCTGGAATATGGAAAAGCTCTCTGCAAGGCTATCGGGGCAACAAGAAAAGGAGCTATTGAAGTTAGTTTCCTCGATGAGACATGCCTTGATCTTATGGCAGAGCAGGCTACATGGCCTATCATCTACAATGTATTCGTAGAAGCCTTCAAGCTTGAAGTTGAGATGGGACATCCGGAAGAGGCAGTTCTTATGGAGATGTATCTATCGAAAGAACCTGCGGTGATGATGGAGAAAGCAGCAGAAGTCGGATTCTTTAAGCAGCTTCCATTCCATTCACATACAAGCCAGTATGGTCAGCTGATCGGATTCAATGATGTGGATAAGACTATGATCCGTGAGTTCCTCAGAAACCGCTATGAAAGAATACGCAGTGGTGAATTTGCAAAGGAGTGGGATGAGGAGCAGAAGGTCGATCATCTTAAAACATTTGAGAAGCTCAGGGAAGAAGCCTTCGAATGTGATTTATCAAAGGCGGAAGCAGATCTCAAGAAACGTCTTAAGTAATTCACCTGAAAACAAAAGGAGGGTCTGATGATAATTTTTCTTCACCTGGTGATAGCAATAGCCATCATATTGGTCTGTATACTGAAATTAAAGCTGAACACAGCAATAGCCCTTGTTCTGGGAAGCCTTTACATGGGTATTGCCTGTGGTCTTGATCCTGTTACAACTGTCAACACGGTAGCTTCCGGTTTCGGAAATCTTATGACTAGTTTGGGCCTGTCTGTTGGTTTTGGTGTTATACTCGGACAGTTGCTTTCTGATTCAGGCGCAGCTAAGAAGATTGCTCATACAATGGTCAATGCAACTTCCTCGAAGTATGCTCTTTATGCCCTTGGCTTTACAGCATTCATTCTTTCGGTTCCTGTATTCTATGATGTTACATTTGTTATCCTTATACCGCTTGCGATAGCGATGTCCAGAGAAACTGGTAAGCCGATTCATTATACAGCTGGTTCGATCATAATTGGTGCAGGAGCTGCTCATACGCTGGTTCCTCCGACTCCGAATCCACTTGCTGCGGCAGAGATCCTTCATTTTGATCTTGGTGTCATGGTCGGAGTAGGTCTTGTTGTGGGTGGTATATCTGCACTGATTGCAATGAAGCTCTATTTCATGCTTATGGATAGAGGTTTCTGGAATAAGGAGACTGATGAGACAGGAGTGGAGGTTTATGAGGAAGCTGATGTCAGCAAAGGAAAAGAGCCCTCATTCATTGCATCAATGTTCCCCGTTATTCTTCCTGTGATCCTGATCCTCGTTGGAACAATCTGGGATGCTGTAAGTGATACGGTACCTGTTATCATTCTTTTCCTGACAAATAAGAACATAGCACTTCTTCTCGGAGTCATTGCTTCTTATATAGTAAGTTCTGTCTCAATGACAAAAGAAGAGATGGATAAGTCTGCTACGGAAGCCCTTAAGAGTTGTGGTATCGTACTTCTCATTACAGGTGCGGGTGGTTCATTTGGAGCTATCATAAGTGCAACAGGAATGGCAGATTTCATCGCTGCATCAATTTCCAGCATCTCTGCATCTCCGATCATTGCTCTGCTCTTTGCCTTCCTTGTCGCTGCTGTGTTCAGGATTGCTCTTGGATCAGGTACAGTTGCTTCAATTACAACCATGACAATCATGTCATCGGTTGCCGGAACAATGGGTATTCACCCCGTCTGGATTGCAATCGCATGTCTTTCTGGTTCCCTCAGCTGTGGTCATGTTAATGACAGTGGATTCTGGGTATCTACAAACCTCTCTGGATTCACGATCAAGGGAGGACTTAAGACCTACACTCTCGGTAATGCTTTTACCGCAATATTTGCGATGATCTTTGCCATGATAGGTTCTCTGATATTCTGAAAGACTTCCTGCGATGAGAGTAGCTTGCCGCCCTTCGTGGGCGGCTTATTTATTATGATCATATAATTCAAGTCCGGGATTTCTGATTCTAAAATGATTCTTGCCATTTCATGTGTAGTGAAAATGAGACAAATGAAGAACTGTCTGATTCTTCCCTGTATGATTAGTTCGATAGAGATTATTTTACCTTTAGAAACTTGATAATGATTTAAAGGAATGAATTATGAACGATGATAGGAATGATGTATTGAGTGAAGAAATTAAAAGAGATTCTGCTGAATCTAATTCTGAGAGTTTGAATAAAGTGGGATTATGGAAAACTCTGATCGGCAGTGTTCCGGGCGGAGATGAGGTTGATGCCCGGGAATTAAGGGATGAGAGGTTAGGCAAGCTATAAGTCTTTTGCGTTTCAGAATGAAAATGACCTGCTGCTTTTCCTGCAACAGGTCATTTCTCTGAGTTGTTATGGCTGATCAGCCATTGACTCTCTCAAGGTACTCCTTTGTCTCTGTGTTGACCCTGATCTTCTCACCCTGCTTGATGAAGATAGGAACGCGGACGCGGAGACCAGTCTCTGTCGTGACATACTTTGTAGCGCCCTGGACTGTGTCGCCCTTGATAGCCTCTTCAGCCTCAGCGACTGTGAAGACGATCTTGGACGGGATGATGATGTCGAGCACCTGATCCTCCCAGAAGGTTGCCCTGTATGTCTCGCCTTCCTTCATGAAGTACTGGTAATCAGGGAAAGACTTCATAGGAACCTCGAGCTGCTCATATGTCTCAGTGCTCATGAATGTGAAGTTCTCTCCATCGTTGTAGAGGTACTGGAGATCCTTGTCCTCAACTGTGATGTCCTCTGCGTTGTCCTGGCTCTTCATTGTCTCAGAGAGAACCTGACCTGTTGCCGGGCTCTTGAGCTTGAGACGGACGAATGCCGATCCCTTTCCCGGATTTACGAACTCACGCTCGATACATACGAACGGCTGCCCCTTGATGAGCAGTGCTGTTCCCTTGTCGATCTGTCCTGCTTTAATCATGACTATATTACCCCTAAATTATTCTCTTATCTTGGATTTTCCATCCGTGAGCATATCAGAAAGAGGGAATAAAAGTAAAGGCTCTATGGTTTTAAGTCCCATTTCCACTGCCAGAAGCCTGTCCAGTCCCATCGCCGTGCCTGAGGAGAGCGGTATATCAAGAGTGGGGAAGGAGGGATCTGCAGGCGGTATCACATCACCTGTCTCCCTTCTTTCAGACACAAGCTTCTCCTCTTCTTCCCTGAAGTATGAGGCCATCTCATTTTTGTCAGTCTCCTCTGCATAGCAGTTTGCGACCTCGATGCCGTCGATGTACATTTCCCATCTCTTCCTTACAGGTTTGTTCCCATCCTTTGCGGCAAGACATCTGATCTTCTCAGGATACTCTGTGAGATAGACTTCCCTGTCTTTCGGCAGAGACGGCTCCGTGTATGTGAGGAAGATCCTGTTGAATGTATCATCCCACGGCTCATCCGGAGCAGGGGAGAGCGACAGACGTTCAGCTTCCTTCCTGAGATAACCGATGTTCTCAGCCTTGTCCATGTCGACACCGGCATACTTACTCATCGCCTCCGCCATCGTGATCACAAGGGGCTTCTCCCTGATCCATGAAGGTGTGCAGTCGAGCCTTGTCTTCTCTATCATCTCGATCGTCAGTGCGATGGAATCCCTCTCATCTGCGCCGACAGCATAGTACTCAAGCATCGTGAACTCAGGATTGTGCACGTCTCCGAGCTGCTCAGCGTTGCGGAAGCACTGTGAGATCTGGAAGATGCTTCCCGATCCTGCTGCTAGAAGTTTCTTCATGAATATCTCAGGGGAGGGAATCATGTAGAGGGGAAGATTGCCTGTGAACTCATTCCTGAACTCTGTCCCGAAGACCTTTATCGTCGGTTCTGGTATTAGATACGGAGATAGTGTGGGTGTCTGTACTTCCAGGAAATCCTTCTCGGTGAAGAATCTTCTTATGGACATGAAAAGTTCCGAACGCTTTCGGGCTGCATTGAAATCAAACATGCCGTGATTGTATTACTCTGTGATGACAAGTTGCAATAAGAGCTTATGATGCATACAATCGCGGTATGCCCCACTACTCAGTAGATGAACCTGTATATGCACTTGCGACACCATTCGCTCCATCTGCAATCGCTGTGATCAGAGCATCCGGTGATGGTGTTCTCTCGCTTCTGTCTCCTCTTTTCTCAGGCAGGCTTGAGAAGGCCCGGACCAATACAGCCGTGCATGGATTCATTTCCGACAGGACTGGCAGGAGAATCGATGAGGTCGTGGTCATAAAGTACGAGAAGGGACATGGCTATACCTCTGAGGAAGCTTTCGAGATCATGTGTCATGGCTCACTTCCTGTCATAAGATCGATATCCCTTGCTCTTGAGAGCGTGGGAATAAGGGAAGCGGAGAAGGGGGAGTTCACATACAGGGCCTTCATGCATGGCAGGATGGATCTCACGGAGGCTGAGGCTGTGGAGGAGATAGTGAGATCACGTTCAGGACAGGCAAGTTCTGATGCACTCTCCCGCCTGACAGGATCAATACGGAACGAGGCCGATGCCATACGCTCCTCCCTCCTTGATATCCTCGCATCGCTTGAGGTCCAGCTCGATTACGGAGAGGATGAGATCCCTGAGGAATGGGTATTCCCCCATGAGGAGATTGAGAGGATCATCACGAGGCTTGAGCTGATCGCTTCCACATACGCATCGTCAAGGCTGTACAGCTCAGGAGCTGCAGTGGTTCTCGCAGGGCGGACAAATGCGGGAAAAAGCTCTCTCTATAATGCGATCCTGAAGGAGAACAGGGCCATTGTCTCCGACATCGAAGGTACTACACGGGATTATATAGAAGCAGAGTGTGTAATCGGAGGAGTGCCGGTACGTCTCTTTGATACCGCGGGACTCCGCGATACTGACGAGAGCGTGGAGAAGGAAGGCATAAACAGGACAAGAAAGCTCATGGATGAGGCCGACCTTGTCGTATATGTCCTCGATGGTGCGGAAGCTGTTCCTGACAATGTAGGCGATGCCCTTCTTGTAAGATCGAAAAGGGATATAACAGGAGAGAGCGGAGATCTCTCATTCTCCTCCGTGACAGGAGAAGGACTGGGAGCTGTCCTTGAGGCAATAGCTGCCAGACTGACAGAGGGACGCGCTTCAGGTGATGTTCCGAGAATAGACTCGGAAAGACAGCGAAACTGCCTTATGGAGGCAGCCAGTGCATTGAGAGATGCAGAGGCATCCGTCTCAAGCGGAGAGGATGTTGTCGCCATGTATCTTCAGGCTGCGCTGTCATCGCTTTCCGCACTGACCGGGGAGGTCACGGCAGATGATGTCCTCGACAGGCTTTTCTCCTCTTTCTGCCTTGGGAAATGAGTATGAGTGAGTATGATGCGATAGTCATAGGCGGCGGACATGCCGGTATCGAGGCTTCCCTTGCGCTCAGTCGTGAAGGATTCGAGACGCTTCTTGTCACACAGTCACCTGATACGATAGGAAGGATGAGCTGCAATCCCTCGATAGGTGGACTTGCGAAGGGAAATCTCGTCAGGGAGATTGATGCTCTCGGAGGTGAGATGGGAAAGCTCATCGATGCCTCGATGATACAGATGAGGATACTCAACAGACGACGTGGGCCTGCAGTCCAGGCTCCCCGCGCACAGGCTGACAAGTTCTCATACTCACGTCTTGCCAAGGAGACGGTCGAGTCGGAACCCCACCTCCATGTCTTCATGGATACCGTCACCGATATCTTCCCTGAGAACGGCAGGGCCGCAGGGATTGTCACCGAGAGAGGCTGGAAGATCACGGCAAGGACAGTGGTTCTCACGACAGGTACATTCATGGACGGACGTATCTTCATCGGAGAGTATGACGCTCCTGCAGGAAGACTTGGAGAAGGAGCAGCCATCGGGCTTGGAGACAGTCTCAGGGCAAGAGGGTTCCATACAGGAAGGATGAAGACAGGAACCCCTGCCAGAGTCAGGAAGAGCTCCCTCGATTTCGAAAAGATGGAGAGGCAGGACGGTGATGATCCCATGGAGAGCTTCAGCTTCATGACCGATACCGTGTCACGTCCATCGCTTCCATGCTGGATCACATACACAAACGAGGAGACCCACAGGATCATCAGGGAGAACATCGGCCGTTCTCCTCTCTATGGCGGTAAGATCGTCGGAAAAGGTCCCAGATACTGCCCGTCAATTGAGGACAAGGTAGTACGTTTCCCTGACAGGGAGCGTCATCAGATCTTCGTCGAGCCGGAGGGAGAGGGAACCGAGGAGATGTATCTCAACGGACTTTCATCGTCCCTTCCTGAAGATGTTCAGAGAGCGTTCATACACTCCGTTCCGGGACTTGAGCATGCCGAGGTCATCAGACCTGCATACGCGGTCGAGTATGACTATCTTGATCCCCTTGATCTCTTCCCGACTCTTGAATCGAAGCTCATGCCGGGACTGTTCATCGCAGGACAGACCAACGGTACCTCCGGATACGAGGAGGCCGCGGCACAGGGAATCATCGCCGGAATAAATGCCGCACAGCTTCTGAAAGGGGAACCTCCTGTCATACTGTCACGCTCTGAAGCCTATATCGGAGTACTTATCGATGATCTTGTGACAAAGGGAACGAAGGAGCCGTACAGGATGTTCACATCCAGAGCTGAGCACAGGCTGCTCCTGCGTCATGACAGTGCTGACAGACGTCTGACTCCTCTTGCCATACAGATCGGACTTGCGGGAAAGGACAGAGAGGAGAGACTCCAGAGGAAGGAGAATGAGATAAAGGAGATCTCTGCGATCCTTAAATCAAGAAGGAGTGGAGGGAAGAACTGCTATGAGAAGCTCAGGGAGCCTGAGGTGTCAATCGACAGCCTCGGTCTGGAGGAGCTTTCCTCATATTCTCCTGCGGTGCTCTCAACAGCCGAACTCGACATAAAGTATGCCGGTTACCTTGAAAGGGAGGCACGGGACATAGAACGGTCGAGAAAGAATGAGAATATGGCTATTCCTCAGGATTTTGATTATGATGGGGTTGATGGCATCTCCTCTGAGTCAAAGGAGAAGCTGAAAGCCATCAGACCGCTTTCGATCGGACAGGCGATGAGGATTTCCGGAGTAAGGGTTTCCGATATCGCTGTGCTGAGTGTGGCGGTAAGGAGCAGGGAACGTGGATAGAGAGCTGTTGGAATCCGGCCTGGAGAGAATCGGGATTCCTTTCACTGGTGATACGGTAGACAAGATCTCCTCGTATGTCGGTGAGATAATGCTTTTCAATCCTGCGTACAAGCTCGTCGGAGACAAGGATGCCGACGAGATACTCATAAGACATGTACTGGATTCAGCTGCCGCTTATCCGGCCTTCATGTCAAATACAGAACCCGGTTCCGTGATCGCGGATCTCGGATCTGGTGCGGGATTCCCGGGAATGGTTCTCGCCATCCTCATGCCCGACAGGCACTTCGTGCTTGTGGAGCGCATGAGAAGGAGATCGCAGTTCCTGGCACTTGCAATAGCCAGAACCGGACTGAGGAACACGGAGTGTGACGAGAAGGATCTGAAGGAGGAGAAGAGAGTATTCGATGCCGTTACGGCCAGAGCCTTTCATCCCCTTTATGATATCGCTGAGGAGGTGACGGATGTCATCACTCCGGATTCTGTATCTCTTTTCTATAAAGGACAGCGGCAGAATGCCGTATCGGAACTGGATGTCCTCAGGGGGGAGGGCTATTCATTCGATGCGGAGGTGCTGGATCTGAAGGTCCCGTACCTTGATGAGAGGAGGACGCTCTGCGTTCTCAGGAACTGGACAAAAAACCGATGAGGAAATACAGATTCTCTCTGATTCTCGGCCTGCTTCTTCTCCTTACGGGAATTCTTGCCGGGGGTGCCGGGTATCTTGATGCTTCAGGATATCTGCCAGCAGCTGTAGCGGCGATGCTGCAGCCTGTGTTCTCTGCCTATTCATTTGGCGTGTATCCGATGTCACTCTCACTGGGTGTGTTCGCTTTTCTCGAAGGATTCATGATCCTCCTTTTCAGAAAGCGCAAGAGAGCGACGATGGTCCTTACATTTCCTTACTGGATCTGTATATATTTCACACTTCTCGCGTATTTCCACATTAAGAGCGGCAATACCGAGCCTCAGTATCTCATGGCAGCGATCGATCCGGAGAGGGAGATGCTTGTCTTCGTCTGCATAATTCTGGAAATCCTCCTGTATGCGGCTTTCTTCGCTGTCCTCTCACCGCTGGACAGGAAGATAAGAAAGAAGTACGAGTTCAGGGAAAAGCTGATGAACTCTGTTGAAGAGGGAGAGGACGAGAACGGAGAGAATGCTGTTCCTGTCCTTGAACGCGATGAGAAGGCCGGAGAGAAATACAGGAAGGAAAGGGAGAAGGCTGAGCGTAAACTGAGACGCAAGGCTGAGAAAGAAGCAAGGAAGGACGAGAGAAAGGCTCAGAAGAAAGCCCGGAAGGAAGAAGCGAAGAGAGAGAAAGCTGAGGCGAAGGCTGAGGCCAGGGCTGAAAGGAAGGCTGAGAGAAAGGCCCAGAAAGAGGCTCAGAAGGAAGCTGTCCTGAAAAGGAAGACAGAGACTGCTGATACTGCCGAGAGCTTCACGACTTCCGGTGCTGAGTACATACCGCGTCCTGCAGCCGATCCGTCAAAACCTGTCATATTCCCCGACATAACCGAAGTGCCGGAACTTCATACGATACACTCGGAGGAGGCTACATCCGTTCCTCCTGTGATCTCTGAGGAGGAGACGGAGTCCCTCATACAGGAATCCAGGAAGAACATCGATACAGATGTCTTCTCCGAGGTGAAGAAGGAGATCGAGAGAAACGAGAAGGAGAGTGAGACTCCTGAGCCGGAAGAGCACATCAGTTTTGATTTTGCCCATCCGAAACCGTTCGCAAAAGGTGGTATGCTTGAAGCCACTCTCGAGAACATGATGAGGGATCAGGAACCGGTCGAGAGACCTAAGAAACCGATCATAGGATTCGGTGATGATAAGACTGTCCAGAAGGAGAAGCGCAACAACTCATCTTTCGCACCTTCCAATCTCTCCCCGGATCATCCGAGGTACAGGATGTTCGAGTCACTGACCCATGGTCCGAATGTCTCCCACTTCCCGTCAAAGGC
>CALXON010000190.1 GCA_944389985.1 uncultured Spirochaetaceae bacterium
CATGGGAAACTCGTTCATGCTCTCTGTCGTCACAGTTTTCATCCTCATGGTCGTCGTCCTGATCTTCCACCGTCCCATCCTCTATGCGTTCGGAGCAAGTGATGCCACGTTCACATATGCAAGGGACTATCTTCTCATCTATTCCCTCGGGACGATACCGGTACTGGTGACGCTGAGCATGAATGCGTTCATAAACAGTCAGGGATTCGCCTCTGTCGGAATGGTCACCGTCCTCATCGGTGCCGTGATAAACATTGTCCTCGATCCTGTCCTCATCTTCTTTCTGGGCCTCGGAGTGAAGGGGGCTGCCATCGCGACGGTATTCAGCCAGACAGTCTCATGCATATTCGTGGTCACATTCCTCTCTGGGAAGAATGTTGAACTGCGGCTCCGTGTTTCCGACATGAGACTTGAATGGAAACGCTGCAGGAAGATCATTGCGCTCGGCACAAGCGGATTCACGATGGGAGCCACGAACTCTGTCGTCCAGCTTGTCTGCAACAAATGCGCATACATCTGGGGAGGGGATCTGTATGTCGGAGTCATGACGATACTCAACTCCGTCAGGGAGATATACAGCACTCCGATCAACGGCATAGGAAGCGGTGCAAGCCCTGTCATGAGCTTCAACTATGGAGCCGGAAACGGCAGAAGGACGATAAATGCCAGCAACTTCACCCTTTTCTTCATTTTCGCCTATACGCTCGTGGTCTGGCTCGTTGTCCTGATCTTCCCCCGTACCATGGCGATGTTCTTCACCCGTGATGAGGCTATGCTGGATGCCTCGGTGTCGGCAATGAGGATATACTTCTTCGGCTTCATATTCATGGCGTTCCAGACCGCGGGGCAGCAGACATTCGTCTCTCTCGGAAAGGCCAGGCAGGCGGTCTTCTTCTCGCTCTTCAGGAAGGTGATAATTGTCGTGCCGCTGACCATAGTCCTTCCGTACTTCACAGGAATAGACGGTGTAATGCTTGCTGAGCCCATAAGCAATATCGTGGGAGGACTTGCTGCCTACCTTACGATGAGGCATATAGTGATGCCGGAGCTGAAGGCGCTGGAAAAGAAGAGGGAAGGTCTGAACCTTCCCTGAAGTGATCATATTCTTGAGATCTGCATTGAGTCCGCATACTGGAAGCCCGGAAGGGATCCTGTGATTATGACAACGAGGTCATCCTTCCTGACTATTCCTGAATCGAGAGCGAGGTCTATAGACTGCTCCCTCATCCTCTCCTTGTCCTCAGTGAAATCGGCTACTATCGGAGTCACTCCGTATGCCAGTCTCAGCTGCCTCGCGGCCTTCCTGTCAGTGACACAGGCTATGACGGGGCAGCCCGGCCTGCATGCAGATGTGAGCCATCCCGTACGGCCTGTGGCTGTCATGCAGATTATGGCCTTCGCACCGAGTGAGAATGATGCCTCGACAGCCGCACTCGATATCGTTCCTGGAATGTCCAGAGAGACATTCGCCTGATTTTCAAAGTAGTGGCTGCGGTAGTCGATCTGCTTCTCGGTGTACTCCGCTATCTCAGCCATCGTCCTGACAGCCTCGACAGGATACTTTCCTGCTGCGGTCTCTCCGCTGAGCATCGTACATGTGGTTCCGTCGAATATCGCATTGGCGACATCGGAGACTTCGGCTCTTGTCGGTCTTGAATGCTCTGTCATAGACTCGAGCATCTGTGTCGCCGTAACGACGATCTTCCCGGCCTTGCGGCACTCGGATATCATCATTTTCTGTATTACAGGCAGCTCCTTGAACGGAATCTCGACACCCATGTCCCCACGGGCCACCATGATGCCGTCAGCTTCCTTTATGATCTCCTGAAGGTTGTCGATACCGCTTCTGCACTCGATCTTCGCGATGATCTTTATCTTCTCTCCTCCGTTGACGTTCAGAAGCTTCCTCATCTTCCTCACATCATCCGCGGTCCTGACGAAGGATGTGGAGATGTAATCAACGTCCTGCTCTATGCCGAAGAGTATGTCCGCCCTGTCGGAGGCCGAGATGAACGGCTGGTCGATATCCACACCGGGAATATTGATCGATTTGTGGTTCGAGATCCTGGATGTATTGTTGACGTGGCAGATGACATCTCCGCCGTTTATCGCTTTCACTGTGAGGGAACAGAGACCATCATCGATCAGTATTGATGTTCCCGGTTCAACATCTTCCGCAAGGTATGGATATGTTATCGATACACCGGTCTCGTCTCCTGTCCTCTCAGGATCGGCGGAGAGTGTGAACTCGCTTCCTTCCTTCAGGATCACGAAACCGTCCTTGAACTCCCTTGTCCTTATCTCCGGGCCTTTTGTGTCAAGTATTACAGGAATGTTTGTGCCGAGCTCTGCCGCGACACGTCTGACTCTCTCTATCCTTGCCTTGTGCTCCTCATGCGATCCATGGGAGAAGTTGAGCCTTGCCGCATCCATTCCGTTTCTGATCAGTGCTCCGACCATCTCGTCTGACTCGACGGCAGGTCCCAGCGTGCAGATAATCTTAGTCTTTCTCATTTTGATTTTCAGTCCTTCTTTGTCGTGTACATTATATGAACTTCTCCAGACAAGATAAAAGTACTCACATACCCGATACTGTGTAAAATCTGTATTGATCGCACCCTGTCAAACGGGTATCATCACGGCGGGGTTGGACATGAAAGATTTCCTGAAGAGAGAGATAGTATTCGTAATTGCCTTTACCGCCGCACTTGTCTCGGCATTCTTCAATCCGCCATCGGTTGAGTGGATAAAGGCTGTTGATTTCAGGACACTCGGAATGCTTTTCTCTCTAATGGGGGTATCTGAAGGGCTGAAGTCCTCAGGACTTTTCGATCAGGCTGCCGGAAAGCTGATGAAGAGTTCGGGAGACATGAGACGGCTCTCTGCGATGCTCACGGCCATAGTCTTCGTCTCATCGATGTTCTTCACCAATGATGTCGCACTGCTGATGTTCGTGCCCTTTTCCATGATGCTTATGGACAGGGAGGGCGCTGATGAGGGATATGTCATACGTCTTGTGGTCC
>CALXON010000191.1 GCA_944389985.1 uncultured Spirochaetaceae bacterium
CGCTTGTCGAGGAAGGAGACATGATCTCCATAGACATCCCCGGAAAACGCCTTGATCTTCTTGTTGATGAGAAGGTTCTTGAGGAGAGGAAGAAGAATCTGAAGGAGCATGAGTGCCCTGTGAAGACGGGTTATCTTTACAGGTATTCAAAACATGTGACGAGTGCCCGTTATGGTGCGGTTGTCAGGGAGGAGTAATGAGGATCACTGGTGCTGATATAATCGTTGAATGCCTTCTGGAAGAGGGAGTGGATACTGTATTCGGATATCCCGGAGGACAGGTGATCCCGCTTTATGATGCCATCTACAAGAGAAAGGGAAAGCTCCGTCACATACTTACTGCACATGAACAGGGTGCGAGCCATGCTGCAGACGGATATGCGAGATCGACAGGCAAGGTCGGCGTATGCATCGCAACATCCGGCCCCGGAGCGACGAATCTCGTTACAGGACTGGCAACAGCCTATATGGATTCCGTCCCTGTCGTGGCGATAACGGGCAATGTTCCTCTCTCTCTTCTCGGACGTGACAGTTTTCAGGAAGTCGACATCACGGGAATCACGATGAACATTACAAAGCACAACTATATCGTGAAGGACATAGCTGAGCTTTCTGATACCATCAGGGAGGCTTTCTACATCGCCAAGGAAGGAAGACCGGGACCTGTGCTCATCGATGTTCCCAAGGATATTCAGGTAGGGGAGTATGATTTCGAGCCTTTCCAGCCTAAGAAGGTAGAGCCGAAAACCGTGCTTCTCAGGGATGAGGATATCGACGAGGCTGTGAGGATGATAAAGGAGTCACACCGTCCGATGTGCTATATCGGAGGCGGAGTCATACGCTCAGACGCATCTGAGACGCTCAACAGATTCCTCGATCTCATTGATTCACCATGTGGTTCATCCCTGATGGGACTCGGTGCTGTGGATACGGATTCTCCGAGATTCACAGGAATGATCGGAATGCACGGTACGAAGCTCTCGAACATGACAATCAACAGCTGTGATCTCCTGATCGTAATTGGTGCCAGATTCTCCGACAGGGTCATCTCTAAGTCCAGTGATTTCGCGACTCAGGCGAAGATCATCCAGATCGATGTCGATCCGGCAGAGTTCAACAAGAATATCATGACAGAAGTCCATGTCGTGGGTGATGTCAGGATGGCTCTTGAGCGTCTTGTAGAGAAAATCGGAAAGCCGCTTGATCACCATGTATGGATGGATAAGCTTCAGGATAACCGTCACCGCTATCCTCTGAAGGTCTCTTCAGACTCAAAGAGGGCGAAGAGGGTTATAGAGGCTCTTGAGAGAGCACTTCCTGAGGACAGCTACATAGCAACTGAGGTAGGTCAGCACCAGATGTGGGCCGCCCAGTTCCTCCATACCCACCGTCCACGCCGCTTCCTCACCTCAGGAGGCCTCGGCACGATGGGATACGGTACAGGCGCTGCTATCGGAGCGCAGGTAGCACATCCTGAGGCAAGGGTCGTGAACATCGCAGGTGACGGATCATTCAGGATGAATGCTAATGAGCTTGCGACGATCGCACGCTACCGTCTTCCAGTCATCATCCTTGTCATGAACAACCATGCTCTTGGTATGGTCAGGCAGTGGCAGACACTCTTCTATGATAAGCACTATTCGGAGACGACTCTCGATACTCCGCTTGACTGGGTGATGCTTGCGAATGCCTATGGTGTAGAGGGAATGAGGATCGGTCCTGATGATGACCCCGATGCCGTCATTCAGGCTGCGGTCGCGCTGAACCGTCCTGTTGTGATCGATGTCCAGATTCCCATTGATGACAAGGTATACCCGATGGTCGCCCCCGGAGCATCCATTTCCGATATGATGGGTATAATCGATACGGAATCAGAGGGGTGAGTTAAATATAAGCTCCCTCCGGACGCAGCGTCTGAAGGGAGCACTTCTTTTTCTGATAAATCAGTCCGGGAGCGCTTTCACGATATTGTCCAGGACCTTCCTGCTCATGAGATCATAAGCCTCTTCGGTCATTCCCGCAGAGACATCGGGGCAGAGTACATTCTTCCTGTCCCTGACCTCAGGGTAGATCTCACCGACACCGCCTGATGTGTCTGAGACGAAGATGTTGCTGTCGTTGAGTATCCATCTCTTCAGAGGTTCCATATCAGAAGCCGGACCGATTGAGGTGTTGATCATTATCTTTCCGTTTCCGATATGTCTGAACGCCTCTTCATCAAGGAGTATCACACCTTTGTTGAGACAGGTGATGATGACTTCAGACTCTTCAAGAAGTTCATGAAGGGGCTTGTAGTGCATTTCCTCCTTCTCAGCGTCCTCCTTTACAGAACGGGCGTAGTAGCTTATCTCCGCACCCATCGCTTTCAGCAGTCTGGCTGTCATCTGTCCGCTTGTACCGAAACCGACGAAACCGATTCTGAGACCTGTTATCTCCTTCGGCCTTTTCCTCCACATCGGCCAGTCGTATCCATGGAGTATCCTGACAAGAGCATAGACGACGAACTCAGTGACGCCTTTGTCTCCGTAATCCCTGATACCGTATACCGTTATGCCGTGTTTCTCCGCATAGTCTATGTCTACGTTCGCACTTTCCTTAGAGTACAGGGAACAACACATTCCGACGTATCTCAGATCCTTGCATCTTGAGAGTACGGAGGCCGGAACCAGCGGAAGTGTCCTTACAAGAAGAGCATCTGCATCTCCTACCATCCCGACAAGCTCATCCTCGCTCTGTGGAAGAGATGGGAATCTGACTATCTCGGAAGCATAGTCCTCAAGTTTCTTCTCAGCCCATGGCTGAAGGCCTATCGGTCCGGCTTCGACAAGTTTTCTGAATTTCCTCATGACTCCTCCTAGAAGAACTCCATCGGAGATGAGAGATTCCTGAGAAGTGCGACAACCGACCAGGCTGCTATATCGCTGGTGGCGGAGTAGATGTCGACAACAGCCTTGAGACCATCTGTCTCTACAGTTATGCAGTGATCATCACCGATGAATCCGGGTACGCTTGTGATCTCCGCGCTGGCTTTGCCCGGCCCTGTTGTAGCAAGTGCTGATGCAACTGCGACGTTGACCTTTGTCGGAAGCAGGGCTATCGCTTCCTTCGTCGAACCTGCGAAGACAGTCTTCTCGCTGTTCTGGAGCTCTTCAGAGTACAGCGGGGTGTTTTTCAGTGAGTTCGGCCCCTTATGTGTATGTATCCCGGCCTTTATCTCCAGATTCTCCGCCTCTGCGATGAGAGCCAGAGTCTGCAGCACGTCGAATCCACCGACAGCTCCTGATGGTATGTAGATCTTTGCTCCGTTCTCCTCAGCCGCCTTCATTGCCTCTGCCTTGAAAGCATCATCAGCAAAAGCTCCGATTGAAAGTGGTATGATGCTGATTCCTTTCTTCAGGGCATTGACAGCAAACTCCTTCAGAAGGGCGATTGATGCCGTCTCTATGATGTAGTCGGGCTTTGAGGCTATTACCTCATCCATCGAGGAGAATGCCTCAGCATCCGTTCCTTCTGTGAGGGCAGATGCATCCTCAATCTTCCTTGAATAGGCCGCTGTCAGCTTATAGTCTTTCAGAAGTCCTTCTGAATATGCTCTCTTTATGATCTTTCCGAGATGCCCGCATCCCGCAATTGCGAATGTTTTCATAAAACCTCCATGAATCACATTGTACTCTTTACAAAAAGAAAATGGAAAGACATGAAGAGTCTCATGGAAATCCTTCTGTTTCTTCATGTTGGGGTAATCTGTTTCATTTGATATAATAGCTCAGAGAGGAAAGAAATGAAGAACGTCTCACTTCCAATAGGAACTGCTGATTTCCGGAGTATAAGGGAAGCTGGAAAATATTATGTGGACAAGACTTCTCTGGTCAGCGGGGTGATCAGGGACAATGGTTCTTCTCTTCTTTTCACCAGACCAAGAAGGTTCGGAAAGACCACAGCCCTGACCATGTTGCGTTCATTCTTTGATATCAGGGAAGAGAGCAACGGGATTTTCTCCGGTCTTGAGGTCATGAGTGACAATGAGGCTGTCAATGAATGGATGAACAGATTTCCTGTCATCTATCTGACACTCAAAGGAATTGACGGCCTTGATTTTGATGGCGCGCTCTCGATGCTGCAGGGTGTGATATACAACTTGTATGATTCATTTGAGTTCCTTGCATCCATGGCTGACAAGAAAGGAGACGGGAAATTCGTTTCCCGCATTCTCTCAGGTACTTTTCCTGTCTCAGATGTCAGAAGATCTCTGGAAGTCCTGGCAAAACTTCTTCATTCATATTATCAGAAGAGGGTGATCATACTTATAGATGAGTATGATGTTCCGCTCGATAAAGCCTGTCAGAATGGATATTATCCGCAGATGCTGGAGATAATGAGGACAATGTTCTCTTCCGTTCTCAAGGATAATCCGGATGTGGAGAAAGCTGTGCTGACAGGTTGCCTGAGGATATCAAAGGAGAGCCTCTTCACTGGATTGAACAATCTTTCCACATACTCTCTGACAAGTCCCAAATTCACAGAATCGTTCGGATTCACGGAAGAGGAGACAGCAAGGCTTCTTCATGATACAGGATTTACGGATAAGGCTGAGATGATCAGAAAGTGGTATGACGGATACAGAATAGGGAGCAGTAACATATATGCTCCATGGGATGTTCTGAGATTTGTCGATATACTGCAGGCTGACAGAGACAGCTATCCGGAGAATTTCTGGGCGAATACAAGTGGCAATGATGTCATAAGGAATCTCATTGATATCACGAATGCCTCTGTTTCAATGGATTACAGTACCCTCATAGATGGTGGTGTGATATCAAAGAGAATAACAGAGAATCTCACATACAATGAGCTCTATTCTGATGAGAACAATATCTGGAGCATGATGTTCGAGACAGGATATCTGACACTTGCAGAGCGCTGGAATGAGAATGCCGAGGTTCCTCTCCGTCTTCCTAATGAGGAGATGAGACAGCTGTTCATTTCGATTGTTGACAAGTGGTTTGCTGATGAGATAAGGAAAAATGACCGGGGACCTTTGTACAACGCACTGTGGGCCGGTGACTGCAAGACAATCTCGGACATCATATCAGGATATCTTGAGATGTCGATCAGTTATCATGACTATTCAGAGGATTTCTACCACGCATTTGTCACAGGTCTGCTGACAGCTTCTCCATACCGTGTGATCTCAAACAGGGAGACGGGGCTTGGCCGGTCTGATCTTCTGATTCTTGATATAAAGAACAGAAGGGCAGCCGTCCTTGAATTCAAGGTGGCACAATCCCCGGATTCCATAAAGCAAGCGGCTGAATCCGCACTCAGTCAGATCAGTGAAAGGAAATACGGAGTGGAGCTGGACCGCTATTCCGTTATATCGTATGGCGTTGTCTTCTACAGGAAGAGCGCTTATGTTGTCAGGAGATAGATGATACAAAAAGACCATTCCGGAAGCGAATGGTCTTTTCTACGCTCCGTAGTTATGAATTTAGCGGAGCAAGTGTTTCTTTAAAGTCGGCCACCCGACTGCTCTGATACTCAGGGGGTATCAAAGAGCTTCGCCCCGTTCAGCAGGTTTACTCTCCTGCCTTTTGTTCTGTCCCCGCAGGGACGGTGTTCTTTCGGATACTTCAGGGTGTATCCGTATTTATCCGGCAGGGTTCCTTTCCCCTGTCCTGATTACATCCTATCATATAATCAGAAGCTGTCAACAGAAATCTTAAATCATTGCTATGCATATATTTGGCAGAGAATATACAAACATATGCATCACACTGTCATCCTGTTGTCTCAGTTTCTCTCCAGAAGCTCCTTCAGCTGCTTCTTCGCATTCTGAAGCGTGGCATCGTACTGGGCCTCAAGCCTCTCGAGGTTCTTGGTCGCGATCTCCACGAACTCCTTGTCTGTCTCAGGAGCGATATGGACATCCTGACCATACTGGGCGCGGAGTTTCGCCTCCTTCTCCTCAAGCACCGGTCTGAACTGCTCCTTCATCTTCTCCACGAGGTCCTTCCTGTGTTTCGGGTACTGCATCAGGAATTCTGTGAGCTCTGCAAGCAGGCCCATCACATCAGGATCATTTCCTGAGGCAATGGACGCAAGTGTCTTTGTCTTCTCGAATCTGTTGTCCACGACCTCATCCTGAGGAAGGGAGAGGGAGGAGAGCACAGATGCTGTCAGCGCTTCCTTCCTTGCCTTCGCATCGACAGCCTCCAGCTCCTTTCTCAGCTTTTCAGTATCTGTCTCATCACCTGTAAGGTACGCACCCGCGATGCGTCTTGCCTTGTTCACATTCTCAGAATAGCGGAACTTGTCCTTGTCTATCTCAATGCCCTCTGTCTTCTCGAGAGCGATCTCCCATGCGCTTTTTATCTTTCCCATACACCGGAATATAATGTTAAACGGGCAGGATGGCTATAGTATGGACTTGAGAAACTCTTTTATGTAGGCTATGCGTTGTATGGCTGATGGCATAGTCTATATCTTCGATATATTCGGAACCGCTATCTTCGCGATAACAGGAGCGGTGAAGGGAGTCAGGAACAGACTGGACTTCCTGGGAGTCATTGTCTTCGCGATAACAGTAGGATGTGGAGGAGGAATGCTCCGTGACGTACTTCTGGGTGTGAAGCCTATTGCCGTCTTCTCCGATGAGGCTTATGTCATGGTCTGCATTCTAGCCGGTGTTGTGGTCTTCTTCATCAGCCCCAAGGTCGTAGGGCAGTGGGGTGCCATACAGTACTGTGATGCGCTGGGTCTCGGTGTCTTCACCGCGATCGGGTGCGCGAAAGCTGCAGGCCTTGGACTCGGATCTGTGGCTGTCATCACAAGCGGAGTATTCGGCGCAGTCGGAGGGGGCGTTCTCCGTGATGTCTTCTCAAAGGAGATTCCAATGGTCTTCACCTCTGATTTCTATGCGTCCGCATCCATTCTGGGAGGAGTCCTTTTCCTCATACTCAGCTCGCTTGGTGTGAACGGAAATGTTCTTCTCTATTCAACAGCCATCTTCACGACTCTCTCCCGTATTCTCGGATACCGTTTCAGATGGAAGCTGCCAGTCGCACGGCTTGCCGGTGAGGAGAAATGGAAATGACGGAGAAGCTCTACTATGTTGACGGCTATCTGAAGGAAACGGAGGCGACTGTCACTGCTGTCAGTGGCAATGCCATCATTCTTGACCGCACGATATTCTACCCTGAAGGCGGGGGTCAGCCCGGAGACCGCGGAATGTTCGGCACTCTGAAGATCGTCGATACCGTTAAGGATGATGACGGAACACCTCTTCATGTGCTTGAGAAAGGAAGTGTAATTCCGGAACCCGGAACGAAGGCTAGTCTTGTCCTTGACTGGGATCACAGGCTTTTCTATATGACGGAGCACTCTGCACAGCACCTTGTCTCTGCTCTTCTGTATTCCATGCATGGAATCGGGACTGAGTCCGTGCACCAGGGTGCTGACGGCTTTACGGTTGAGACAGACAGGGAGGATATTCCTGATGAGATCCTTCTCTCTGTGGAGGATGCTGCCATGAAAGCCGTGAACGGGGGGCACAGGATCTGGCAGGATGAGGTTGAGCATCAGGATGCCGAATCCCTTCACATGAGACGTTCGATCAAGGTCAGCGGAAGGGTGAAGATCGTGCATATAGACGGTATTGATGAAGTCGCATGCGGCGGTGTCCATCTGAAAAATACAGCAGAGATCGGTGAGATCGTCTTTACGGGCAAGGAACGTATCAGAGGGCATGTACGCACGATGTGGAAGTGCGGCAGGGCCGCATCGTCCTTCAGACGCAGGAATCTCGCAGTTGTCCAGCGTCTTTCCGCTCTTTTCTCCGCAGAAGGTGAT
>CALXON010000192.1 GCA_944389985.1 uncultured Spirochaetaceae bacterium
GCGATAAGGAGAAGAAGGAGAGGGCAGGTGATGCGCCCGAGTGTCTTTGTCAGCTTCTCCGGTCTCATGGCAATGAGGGATGCGAGAGCGAAGAAGAATATGGAATAGAGAATCCTGAAAAAGGCGGAACCTGCACCAGTGGCATTCATCACCATCTCGAAACTTGCAGAGGCCGTTCTGGGAATCGCGAGACAAGGTCCTATCGCAAGGTAGATCGCGACTGTGTATATCCTGCCGAAAAGCGGATGAACACGGGATGAGAGGCTTTCAAGACCGTCAGTCCTCTCGACCGCTATGAGTGCTGTGATCGGAAGTCCTATCGCAGTGATAGCAAAGCCTATGAATGCCGGTATGAAGTTCTCTCCCGATTCAAGGGCGAGAAATGGAGGGAAGATGAGATTTCCGGCTCCGAAGAACATGGAGAAGATCGTGAGAGGAATCAGTATCCTGTTTCTTTCCCTTTTTTCCATACCTACATGATACTCCAGTAGAGAAGTAAAAGGAATATGGAGTATCATTGGAGCATGTGCAGCGGAGAAACCGACAAGGATAGGAATGTTCTTCAGGAAGAGGAGAAAAGCTCTGCCTGGTCTCCTGATGATGAGATAGTCCTCGAGTGGGCCGGAAGGGCAGAGGGGATTTCCGAGGAACAATAAAAAGAGGACTACCCATGTGAGCAGTCCTCCTTGATCCGTACTCAGCTCAGATTCAGTTCTTCGCGTCCCTCATGGCTGATGCCATAAGCCTGATCGCATTGATGTTGATGAATCCCTTGCAGTCGATCGGATGGTAGCCGCCGGCCTTGTCCATCGAACCGAGGTCCTCATTGTAGAGTGAGCATGGTGACTCGATTCCCGCGTTGATGACATTGCCCTTGTAGAGAGCGACAGTAGCCTTACCTGTGACGTTCTTCTGGCTCTGCTCGAAGAGTGCGGTGAGCATGTTGAACTCAGGAGCTCCCCAGTAGCCGTTGTAGATGAGCTCAGCATACTTAGGTGAGAGCATGTCCCTCAGGTGCATAGCTTCCTTGTCCATGCAGAGTCCCTCGAGGTTGTGGTGTGCCTTCCAGAGGATCTCGCATCCCGGAGTCTCATAGACACCGCGTGACTTGATGCCGATGAACCTGTTCTCGACCATGTCGACCCTACCGATCGCATTGTCATGGCCCATCTTGTTGAGGTAGAGGATCATCTCAAGCGGATCCGTGACCACAGTTCCGTCATTCTCGTTCTTCACGGAGACAGGTGTTCCATCCTTGAACTCGATCGTGAGGATCGTTTCCTTGTCTGCAGCAGCCTGCGGTGAGAGCGTGAGGGAGAATACATCCTCAGGGCACCTCATTGAAGGATCCTCAAGGATTCCCGCCTCATGTGAGATGTGGATCATGTTCTCATCCTCACTGTATGGCTTCTTTGCAGTTGCCTTTACAGGGATGCCGTTCTCCGCAGCATACTTGAGCATATCTGTCCTACCCTCGAACTGTGAGAGCCACTCCTCATCCTTCCATGGGCTGATGATCTTCACGTCAGGCATGTTCATGTAGTAACCGAACTCGAACCTCACCTGATCATTTCCCTTTCCTGTTGCACCATGTGCGACGTACTTGGTTCCTTCCTTCTTCGCGATCTCGATATGCCTCTTCGCGATGATAGGCCTTGCAAGTGATGTTCCGAGCATGTATGTGCCCTCATAGATCGTGTTCGCCTTGAGAGCAGGGAAGATATAGTCAGTGACAAGAGGCTTCTTGAGATCCTCGATATAGACCTTGGAAGCACCTGTCGCGTATGCCTTCTCCTCGATAGCCTTGTAGTCCTCGTTCTGACCTACATCGGCAACGTATGCGATAACATCAAAGCCTTTGTTCGCAAGCCACTTGAGGATTACGGAAGTATCAAGGCCACCAGAATATGCAAGAATGACTTTATCTTTCATTTGTTTTTATCTCCTAACACAGGCCATTATGCATATTCATCGATGATATTCAAGTAGTTTTGGAATATTTATGCAAAATTTCTTTAAATTCACTCGAAAACTTGCATATTGGATGAATACTGCTTATTTAAAAACATTCTTGTTTTTCCTGTAATTACAAAGCTTTGTATAAGAAACAGGAATCCAGATTATTTTGAAAACGAAATTCCTGCAGAATTTTCCTGAATTAGTATTTCATTCAGAGGTTATTATGAGAATTTCTAAGTTTAATCATTTATTGATGGGGGGGGGGTATAATCGTCTAGCTATAATCCTACTTGCTCTCCTGTTTGTCGTTTCAGTAACTTCCTGTATTAATATTTACCCGTCAGCTGATTCAGAAGAGGGTGATGATCCTTCTGCCGATACACCTGTTGATATTCCAGAAATTCCTGGAGCCCCTGCAATCAATACAGATCAGTCTTTCATAGAATCGTATGTATCTCCATTTGCTGACTATCTTTTCCAGCTTAGGGGAGAAAATGCTCTTGCACTTAATGGAATTGGATACGAAATTAGTCTTCTGTATAACTTTAATGACTGGTTATACGATACTTATGGAACATATGACGTTGATCCATCGGTTGATATGTATGACATCTCAGATAATTTATCCATAGGTTATAAATCAGATCGGAGCGAGTATGTGTTTAAATTCTCAGGATATGAGATTCTCGTTCCTCCTCCAGAAATGAAAGCCGTGAATATGAGAGCATGGGGAACAGGAACACTTTCAAACAATCCGAGTAGTGGAAATATGCAGAAACATACAATGAATATGATTCTTGAAGTTGAAGGGCACACCTACAGCATAGAATCGGATGGGATATTCCTGAACGATAACCATTTTGTAGGAACTGCGAAGATCAATGGAATTATGTATGACATCAATATAGAACTTGCATAAAATAACCTCCAGCGCCGGTGAGACAAGCTGGAGGTCTGCATCCCGG